>JAQUZV010000282.1 GCA_028691155.1 Victivallales bacterium | reverse complement strand
AGCCAGTAAAAGACATGAATGCTGGCCAGTTTCGGCAACATCCGCCGCAGCCCGTCCCGACAATCCGCCACCGGCATTCCGAGCGGCGGCTGCCAGAAGGTAAGCAGTCCGGGATGATTCACCTCCTCGAACAGCAGCCGGGAAGCCGATTCGGTGCTGTCGACCAGCGTGTCGGCATGATATTCGGTGGCCACGGCAATACCACACTGCCACGCCATTGCCGCGATTCGGCGCAGGTCGGCCACGATCGCCCCGCGTTCCGCCGCCGTCGCCTTCGCCGAGGCGATGCCGCCGGCCCAGACCCGAATCAACGGCGTATCCAGTTCCGCCGCCGTCGCCAGGACATCGGCAAATTTGAGGCCGTGATCCTCGCTGTACCCGGCGCGATAATAGGATCCGTAAGCGGAAACGGCAATTCCGGCGGCGGCGCACTTGGCCCGCACGGCGGACGCCTGTTTTAAATTGCCATGCGGCACATGAATATCGCCGCCCCATTCGATGGCATCGATTCCGGCGGCGGACGCTTCGGCAATAATCCGGTCACAGTCGAGTTGACGAAAAGAAACGGAAACCAAACCACTGGTAAACATTATCATGACTCCATAATTGATTTAAGTTGTTTATGGCTTAACTTTCAGGGTTTTCAAGCGGGCACGTTCACGGCGGAACGCATCCAATGCGGCGGGAAACGGCGACAGCACCCGTTCCAGCACCCCCTGCACATAGGAGATGCACATGCCGTAATTGGTGACCGGCACCCCGGCCTGCGCCGCCGCCTGAATGCGCGACAGAATTTCCCGGCGGTTGAACATGCAGCCGCCGCAATGGACCACCAGTTTATATTCCTTCAGGTTGTCCGGGTAATCGCGTCCGGCATAGACATTCACCTCCAGTTCCCCGCCCACATATTGCCGCAGCCACCGGGGAATTTTGACCCGACCGATATCGTCGGCGGCGGCATGATGGGTACAGGCCTCGGCAATCAACACCTTGTCGCCATGCTGCAACGCGTCGATGGCGGCCGTGCCGCGGGCCATCAACGGCATATCGCCTTTCAGACGGGAGAAGAGGATGGAAAAAGTAGTACAATTAATATTCTTCGGCGTATCGGCCACCATCTTCATCACCACCTGGGAATCGCAGATCGCCAGATCCGGCGGGGTCTTCAACTGTTCCAGCACATGGGCGTATTCGCGTTCTTTGACCACCAGCATCGAGGCGTCATTGTCCAGCGCGTCGCGAATAGTCTGGACCTGGGGCAGAATCAGCCGTCCCTTGGGAGCCTGGAGGTCGATGGGAACAATCATCACCGCCATACCGCCGGGACGGACCAGGTCGCCGACCAGCGGCGGGGAAACGATGAAGTCCTCGGGACAATTGTCAATCAGCGCCTGTTTGAACGCCGCCAGACAACTTTCCCGTCCGGCCATATCGATGCTGTTGGCGCCGATGACGCTGCGAACTCCGGCAGCGCGCAACCGGGCCAGAAAATCCGGCGACGGCGCCGCCAGGTCGCTCTTGTTGATCACGGCGATCACCGGTAGTTTTTTGTCCGCGGCCCGGGACATGATCTGTGCTTCCGGCTCCCCCCACTGCCCGGCCTCGCAGAGGATCACCACAATATCGGCGCGATGGAAAATCAGTTCGGTTTTTCGAATCCGCTGTCGCCCCAATTCGGTTCGATCGTCAATCCCGGCAGTATCGAGAAAGACCACCGGCCCCAGCGGCAACAGTTCCATGGCTTTTTCCACCACGTCGGTGGTAGTGCCGGCCACGGGAGAGGTAATGGCGATATCCTGTCCGGCAATCAGGTTGAGAAAACTGGATTTGCCGACATTGGTACGGCCGAACAAGGCAATTTGCAGACGCAATGACTTAGGTGCGGTTTCCATCGGATTCTTTCCAATTGTTGCTATTGATTTTCAGTTACTTCATCTTTTACGGCGGCAATGGTTCCGGTCAGTCCCGATAACCGAGCGCCATCAGGTTGTACGGCCTCAGAACCTTTTCCACCAACGCCGGATCCAGCCGGGAAGCCAGAAATTCCCGCAGCCCGCCGCCGTCGTTCCGCCGCCGGAACTCCTCTACCAGCGCCAACGCCCGGTCATAGCCGATCAGGGGAATGAAAGCGGTAATCACCATCGGGCAGCGGTCCAAATGCTCCAGACAACGGTCGGGGTCCGGAACCAGCTGTTCGACGCAGGGCGTCAACATCCCGCACATTCGGTCCAACAGCCGCAACGCGGTCAACAGCGAATCGGCCAGCAGCGGCATATATTCATTGATCTGCAAGGTACCGGCGGCGGCACACTGTCCGACCAGATGTTCACAGGAGGCCACCTGCATCCCGCCCTGAATCAAACTTTCCACAATTACCGGATTGACCTTGCCGGGCATGATCGACGAACCGGCCTGAACCGACGGCAATCGGATTTCCCCGAGCATATGCAGCAATCGGAGATCCCGGGCCACCTTGATAAAATTGACGGCGCAGGCATTGAGCATCGCCGCGGCTTCGACGAAGGCATCCTGATTGGCGGTCTGATCGATGCAATTTTCGCCCCGGGTCAGACCCATACCGGTCAGCTCGCGCAGCTTCTCGATGACCAGAAAAATATAACTGCGCGGCGCGGTAATTCCCGTCCCGATGGCAGTACCGCCGAGATTGACGGTCCGCAGCCGCTCTTCCGCCTTGAAGGTACGCCAGCGGTCGCGGGCAAAAGCCTCGGCAAAGGCGGCAAACTCCGCCCCGAGCGTCATCGGCACCGCGTCCTGCATCTCCGTCCGCCCGATCTTGACGATGTCGGCGAAATCCTTCTCGCGGCGCTGCAGCGCCTCCTGCAACCGGGCCAGTTTTTCGCTCAGCGTCCGCAACTGCATGATGGCCGCGGCCTTGAGCGCGGTCGGATAGACGTCATTGGTGGACTGGTGCAGATTGACATGATCCAACGGATGAATAAACCGGTAATCGCCGCGGGGACGATGCAGTATTTCCAGCGCCCGGTTGGCGATCACCTCGTTGACATTCATATTGGTGGAAGTTCCGGCGCCGCCCTGAAGCGCATCGGTAATAAACTGTTCGGCAAGCCCGCCCGCACTGATTTCGTCACAGGCGGCAATAATGGCGGCAGCGCGTTCGGAATCGATGAACTCCAGTTCGGCATTGGCCTGGCAACAGGCCTTTTTGACCCGCGCCAGCGCCTGAATCAGTTCCGGCGCCACGTTCCGGCCGCTCAGCGGGAAGTTGGCCACCGCCCGGGCGGTATGAATGCCGTAATAGGCGGCGGCGGGAAGCGCCATTTCGCCCAGCATGTCATGTTCAAGCCGTGATGCCATGATTCCGCCTCATCGTTGAATGTATTTGCCGATAATCGGGGCGAGCTCGCGCAACCGGG
>JAQUZV010000019.1 GCA_028691155.1 Victivallales bacterium | reverse complement strand
CCGGCCGGAAAGCGAATTGTACCTCACCTTCCGGCCCGTATTTATACCGTATTTATTTCCCGGCGGAATCGAAAAAGGTCAGCGTATCGCCGGGGCCGAGATCGGCCAGCCAAAGGTCGGCCGATTTTTTCGCCTTGGCATTGAAATGCAATTTGGCGACCGGGAACGGTTTGACCAGCTTAAGCTTCCGGTTGTTTTCGCATTTGACCCGTCCCAATGCCGTCGTCCCGTCGGCGGCATAAATCCAGCCGTTCGGACGATAGACACACAAGGCCGGATTGGGCACCCCGACCAAGGACCGACCCCCCAATTTTTCCAACTGGAACCGACCCCGAATCAGACTCTGATCCTGCAAGGTGAGGGTCTTGCCCTCAATTGACCGGGCCTGGAAGCCCAGGTCGATCGGCGCTCCAGCCATAAAGGCGCGGCCTCCGGCCACATAGGCGGACGGAATATCCCGGTTCAGAACAACGGTCTCCCGCTTCAGATCGGCCGCCGTCACCTTGGCGGTGAGCGGCGCGTGAGCCCGGACGACGTCCTTGCCGTCCCGAACGATGGCCCCGTCATTGTAGACATAGGCGTGTTTCACCGCGCCGTCGGCGGCGAGCAGCAACGCGCCGCACTGGCCGCTGAATTCGATGCCGTCGGCCGTGAACGGCCGGACCGGCGCTTCCGCATTGAACAGATAGTGAATCTCACCGTTGTCGAATTCCAGTTTCAGCGTCGTCAACGCGAGACTGTCGCGCAAAGTAACGATCTTTTTGATCGCCGGGGCGGCATTGGCCGCGGAACCGCTTTCAAACACCGTCACGAAATTGGAAGTCAGACCCGGCTTGTCGGCCTGGTGACACCGAATCATAAACGCCACCTGGTCGATGCCGCTTTTCTGCGTCCGGGGCGGCGCACCCTGTGCCAGAATCAACTCATCACCGGCACCAACCGGATGGACTTTAACAAACGCACCGTCATCGCCATGAATCAACCGGCTCTTGGTCGTGACCGGAAAGGTCAACCAGGCATCAACCGGCAACGTACCCCGCTTTACCCCGGTCAGGAACTGATAGCCGGAACCGTCATAGCCCCAGTAATTCTTGACCGTGCCGGTCTTGCCGCGATACTTCGCATCATCGTAGAAATAACCGTACGGGACCTCTTTCCCGGCCACCGTACCGCCGTCCTGCGCCGTCAGTTTTACATTGGTTGCCACGTCCTGCCCGGCGCTGTGGAGGATGTAATCATGACGCTTGCCGCCGACCACCCTGAACACGTCGAGAGTGATCGTCTTGCCCGGCGCCGCTTCATACCACAACAATGACCGGCCGTATTTGGTAACCCGGCCCGGATAGGCCCGCAACGCATCCGCGGCCACATATTTGATTTTCTGCGTCGGATCGTAGGCCAGCAACCGGCCCATGGCGGCCGGAGTCGTCTGGGCCCGCTCATCGACCAGCACCGTATTATGAGCTACGGTGCTGCTGTAATAGGGCTGATAAGTGGGATCGTCATCGGAAGCACTGTCGGGATAACCGAAATCCGGCATCAACGGGGCATTGGCGGCAAAGAGTTCGAAATGCAGGCCGTCGCGATGACGATGATTGGGATAATTGGAGAATGCAAACCACAACGCCGCCGGATGCTTCGGATCTTCGTTCTGCAACGAGGCTTTGCCGTAAGCCGCCAGCAGATTGCTGCGACAGCCGAACAACGGATCGGCGAACTTTTCCGCCGCCGCCGTCATTTCCGGCGTCAGAATTTCGTTCTTTTTATTGGCGTTCGCCATGGCAACCAGCATAGCGGCCGTGGTCGGAGTGGGGTTGGTGGCAAAGGAATAGCGCACCGTATTCAAATGGTCATGACCCAGCGGCATAAGTTCCCCGATATTGCCGGTATCACCGGAAGAGGGAGAGAACTTTCCCGCCACGATCAATTTGGCCGGATAAGTGAAAATCCGTTTGGTATGGGGATAAAGTTGCGAATAATCGATGCCGTAGGCTCTCATGGCGGTAAAAATCCGGGAAAAGGCCGCGAGCCAACCGGAATTGTAGCCTGGAGACTCCATCGGCGCGCCGTCACCGAAAATATTGGCGAAAATGGCATAATCGATCGCCACCCGGCTCGGGTCGTGGAATGGTCCCAAACGGGTCAGGTAATCGACCATTTGCAGCGAACTGGGTTGGCCGGGTTCGTTCTTCAACAACGCGGCAATGCCGAGCAACAGCGACTGATGACCGCCGTAGTTGCCGCCGATCTTGTTGTTTTCGGTGACGATGTCGTTGGCCGCCACCCGAAACAGATTTTCATTGATATTCTTGCGGACTTCCGCCAATGTCTTGCCGGACGCCGCTTCCAGTTCCGGATCGGGCTGATCGAAAAACGGCAGCAGCCGGTTGTAGCAGTTGAGCATGTCCTGGACCCGGATCGTTTCCCAGATGGTATTCCAAATGCGTCCGTTATAACTATGGCAGATTTCCCTGGCGTAGCGCGACTGTTTGTTGTAATCGTAATCGCGATAGCGGTTGGCAATAGTGTCGAGCATCAGCAGACCGCGGCGGGCCAACGCCCGGTCCCCGGTGGCGGCATAGCCTTTGGACAGATCGATCAACTGAATGATGTGCCGTCCGAACATCCAGTGGTTGTAGTAGGCCACAAACCAGAATTTACCGTCGACGCCGGGTTTCTTCCAGCCCCAGCCGTCGTCGACGCATTTACCTTTCAGCAATGATTTGTCTTTGCAGCCGCCGCGGAAATAGGCGGCATAGTCGTTATCCGGGAACACGCTGCCGCATTCCGGACATTTCACCTGAAACGGTTTTTTTTCGTCGATAATCCAGGCATAAAAACCGTGTTTTTTAATGGCTTCGCCGCACACCGGGCACCCGGAACGGTGGACATCGAAAGCGCGGGGAATTTCCGGCGGGGTAATCATGGTGCGAAAATCGGCCAGCGGCCGTGCCGCCAGTTCTTTTTGCGACGCGGACAGTTCCGCCGCCGTCGCGTTCGGGATCCAGATGCCCGGCAAGGTGACCAGACAGATGGCGGCAACCAATAAATTTCTCATGGTGGCAATATCCTTATTCTGTGACTCTCTCGTAGCTCGACATTAAGTTTGCAATGAAATGATCTTTACTGCGCCGGCCGATCACTGGCGCTGGCAACACCCGAACGGCCCGAACTCATCAATATGTTGCTGATCTGTATCCGCTCGGCTGCAATCTCCCCATCCGGTTATGTTAGGTTGGAATAGAACGAAATGTTACTATAGATGCCAGGGCACCGCTTGTCAAACCCCAATTGCCGCAACATCTTGGTGAAAAAGGCCGTCTCCACCACTTCCCGTTTCCAGCCCCGTATCCGACCATAAAAAAAAGGCCGGCATTGAAATCATGCCGACCTTCCTTATGCTTAAAAACCAGGCGTCCGTAAAACTATTTCTTCTTGGCCGCCGCTTTGATCGCCTTGACCACTTTGACCTTGCATCTTTCCAGATATGCCTTGTGACGACGACGCTTCTGAACCTTATTGGTCTGCTGTCCCATTTTTAACTCCTTTTCAAAAAATCAATTAAAAAAACTTTTGAACATTACTTTAATTTACCGTTATTGCAAATCTTTTCCCGCCGTTTTGATGAAAAACCATCGGAAAAATCCCTCCCGACTCCGCCTTCCGCCGATATCGAGCCCCGAATCTTCGCGGCAACAGTTCCCATCGCCCTCCCCAATGCCGACCCGCTACCGTTTACTCCCCGTCACCCCGCAGTCCGGGATGGTTCGGAAACAATTCCCGCGCCCGGCGCAGGTTTCTTTCCGCCGCCTCCCGCTGACCAATCCGCTGTTGCAGCCGCCCCAATTCGTAATAGAAGGAAACCCGCTCCGGCGACCGCCGCAACGCTTCCCGATAACAGTTCTCCGCTCCGGACCAGTCTCCGGCCGCCCCCAGAAAACGTCCGTAGACGCCCCAGGGAAACGGCGACCACGGCATCGCCTTCGTCGCCGCCTGAAAACAGCGTCGCACCTCTTCCTGAGTCGGCCGCCGGACCGCATCGGGATTGCAGCACTCGCGCAACACCCGGTTCAATTCGGCATAGTGGTAATCACCGCGCATCATCGCCATCGAACCGACCAGCGCCGCCAGTCCCAGCAATAACAGCAATCCTCTCGCCGTCAGCCGGGCCGCACCGGAGTGCAGCCACGCCGGCAGCCGGAACCGCCATTCCAACTCCCGACCATCCAGCAGACACAGCGCCAACAGAATCGCCGTCCCGGTGCAACCGGGCGACTGCAGATTGACATCCAGCAACGAATGAAAGCTCCAGGCCGTCAAACCGAACAGAATCGCCTGTTCCGGCGCCGCCAGCTGCCGCCACGGCAAGGACCGGAAACGCCGCAAGCCGCAATACAAGGGATAAAGCATTACCGCCCCGGCCGCCAGCAATCCAACTACCCCGGTCTCGCAGGCATAGGCCATAATAAAACTGTGGGGAGTATGCGGCGCTTCCGCGGACGCCAAGGTTTTCAACCGCATATAGTCGTGGAAGAAATCGCCCCAGCCGGTCCCGGCCCAGGGATGGTGAAAAAATATTTTCAGCGCCACCCAATTATAATCGAGCCGGGCGACCAGCGAGGAAAATCCCCGATGGCTGTAACGGATATAGACGAAACCGGCCGCCACGCCCAACCCGATCATCCCCATCAGAATCCAGCGGTAACGCCGGGCCAGCGGCAACATAACCAGAAAAACCGCCACCGCCGCCCCCAGCGAAATAAACGCCGCCCGACTGCGGGTCATCAGCAACACAAACCCCAGCAACCCCGCCATCAGCGGCAGAAAAACCAGCCGTGCCACTTTCACCGGTTCGATCCGGGCGCAAAAATTCCAGGTGACCGCCAAGCTCAACGGCAACGTCAACAGCAGATAACCCGCCAGATTGTTGGGCAGGGTAAAGGTGGAAAAAATCCGCCGGTCCCGCAGAAACGCCGCCACCACTTCCGGCGACGACACCCCATACGCCTGACTCTTCAGCGCCGCCAAAGTCTCGTCAAACCCGAAAAAGTATTGCTGTACCCCCAACAGCGCCACCACCACGGCAACAATGACCACCATCGCCTGCAACTCTCCCCGCCAGGCGGGATCCTGTCGCAACAGCCATGCCGCCGCCACCGCCAACGCACTCAATCCGGCCAGATGAATCACCTGCAGATAAACGAAATCGGCCGTGGAAGCATTAATCCGCCCGATCAGGGTCGCCCCAAGCAGAACCAGCCACAACCCGGCGTAAGCACCGCCGGCGCCGGCAAAGACCGCCTGGCGGCCGGAAATCGCCACCGTCAACACCAGCAGCGCCCCCGCAAACAATGGAAAGCCCATGGGGGGCCAGGCAATGAAAACCGCTTCCCATAAATTCGTCGGATACATGCCGCCGGTCTCCGGCACCCCGGTCAACGCCCCGAATTTCAACGGCAGCGCCGCCGTAATCAACAGCAGCAAAATAAAAACGATCGAAAACAACGGTGACGACGGTTTCGACATTATATCTCCCGGTTTGGTAATTTTCCCGCTTAAAATAGTCGCTCGACGCCGGAGATGAAAGCGGAAAAAGCAAAAATCCGCCCGGATCATCTCCCGTCCCGTGATATTTCTTCGTCAACACCAGCCCATTATGCCGTTGGTTCCCCGCCGCCGCCATCACCGGTATCATCGGCGTTATCATCACCGTAGAGACACATCCCCGCATCGCGGATCAATTGCAGATCGTCGGGAATATCCCGATCGCCATAGGTCAGGTACGACCCGATCATCAGCGCATTGGCCCCGGCGGCAAAAATCCACGACTGCATATCGCGCAAATTTTTTTCCCGGCCGCCGCAGACCCGCAACTGCGCCGTCGGCAACATCAACCGGCCGACGGCAATGATCTTCAAACATTCCAGCGCCCGCAACGGCCGGGTTTTGCCGTCCAGGCGGGTTCCCGGCACCGGATTGAGAAAATTGAGGGGAATGGAAGTAATGCCCAGTTCGCGCAATGACTGCAACAATTCCACCCGTTGCGTATTGTTTTCTCCCAATCCGAACAGACAGCCGGAACAAACCTTCAACCCGGCATCCCGAGCCAGTTTCAGCGTTGCCACGTTGTCGGCAAAGGTTCTGGTGGTGCATATCTGCGGATAATAACTGGCGGCGGCCTCCAGATTGTGGTGATAACGTTGTAGTCCGGCCTCGCGCAACGCGGTCATGAATGCGGCGTCGATCACCCCGAGCGAAGCACAGGCGGCAATGCCGCCCCGCTCGTGCAGCCGGCGTACCGCCTCGACGATAACCGCCTGCTCCTGCGGCGCGGCGATCCGGCGACCGGAAGTGACGATGCCGAAGCACTGGGCTCCGGCGGTTTCGGCCCGGATGGCCGCGGCCACCAGTTCGTCGCTGCTCTTGAGCGGATATTTATCGATCCGGCTGTGCGCATGCACCGACTGCGGACAAAAAGCGCAGTTTTCACCGCAATTGCCGCTTTTGGCGTTGATGATGGCGCAGGTGGCAATTCGGTTGCCGCAATATTGCGCCCGAACTTCATCGGCGCGAAAAATGGTCCGGTAAATTTCCCGGGGCGATTCCTGATTCATCAGGGTAACGGCCTCGGCGACATCGATTCCGACAGGTTGTTTCATAGGTCAATTTTTCCTTAACAACATCGCGGTGATCGGCTTCCCGGCCCGGACGCGCGCGGCGGCGGAGGGATGGCGATCCCGTTTTCAGGGTTATCCAGGGCGTGCAACACGTCGTGGAGGGTAGTCAATTTCATCTTCAAACCAATCGGATCGGGGCCGACGGGAAAAAACTCCTTCGCGGAATTTTCCCGCCCCATTCCGACTTTTGCGGACGGTCTCCTTTGCCCGCAACAAAACCGAAACGGTAATATAATCCGCTTTGGCGCAGAAGCAAAAGCAATACCGCATCCCTCTTTCACTAAAAGTATACCAAAACAGTAAATATTATCCGGAAATCATGAAAGTCAACTCAGGCGGGAGGAAAAATATGGACATTGCGGGGACCGACGTATATAATTAAGTAGAGATGTGGAGGAAGACTGGACCATAGCAGACAGGAGGTGCGTATGAAAATGATGAAGGTGTTGTCGGAAAAGGTTTCTCGGGGACATGAACCGCTCCCGGCGATCAGTTGCCGCATGACGGTTCGTGAAGCAGCCGTGTTTATGTCGGAAAAGCGCATCGGCGCCACCTTGGCGGAAACACCGGAAGTTCCGGGCCGTTTCGTCGGCATCGTCACCGAACGCGACATTATGAAAGCGTGCGCCCAAAACATGGATCTGGACCGGACCACCGTCGAGCAGATTATGAGCCGGGAAATGATCGTTGCCGGCACCGAAGACCTGGTGCGCCCGGTGATTGCCCTGATGACCCGCAATCATATCCGTCATATCCCGCTGAAAGACGGCGAACAGATCGTCGCCCTGATTTCGATCCGGGATATCATGCACGCCGTCGACGAAGAAAAAAACATCACCATCAACGAATTGAGCGACTATCTCGGCTGCAACAGCCGCAATCAGGTTTACTGAACCCGGCGCAGGCACGCGGCATAAGCCCCGTCGAACTCGGGAGCGGGGAGAAGTTTTACCTCGTGCTCCAACCGGAACGAAGTATGGGCGGACAGGAATCTGCGCACCTGTTTTTCATCCTCCTGTTTTTCGATACTGCAGGTGCTGTAAATGAGTTGTCCGCCCGCCATCACCAGCCTGGCCGCCGCGGTCAGCATTCCGTATTGCAATGCCGTCAGTTCAGCCGCCTTCGCCGCGGTGTAGGCCCATAACGCATCCGGTCGATGCCGTCCCACCCCGGAATTGGTGCACGGCACATCCAGCAGCACCAGATCGAAGGAGGCGGGAGCAAACGGCGGCTGCAGCGCATCGGCAATCACCACCGGAAAATCGTAACCGGCATGACGGAAGTTTTCCCGGGTCAACTCCTGACGCCGGGTGGAAACATCGGCGGCGGTCAACCGGCAGGTTGGAAACCGCTCCGCCAACATCAGGCTTTTGCCGCCGGGAGCGGCGCAAAGATCGAGAATTGCCGCTCCGCCCGGCAGCACCGCCGCCAGACCGGGCGCCGCCGCCGTCGCCGGATCCTGGATATAGATCGCCCCCTGCCCCGTCAGACCGGACGCCAGCACCGCCGCCGGCCGGTCGCTGCGATAAAAACGAAAAGCTCCGCTCCACGACGGCAATGTCAAAGGCACAGCGTGAAGCTCCTCCACTTCCGCCGCCGTCAACTCGCGGCGGGCTCGGAAAGTGAACGGCGGCGGCTCCCGCAGCAGCAGCTCCAAACGTGACAATTCCTCCGCCGGCAACTGGTTGCGCCAGTTGCGCCGCAAATCCGCCGCCGCCGGCAACAATTCCCCGTGCGGCTGCTTCTCCTCCCAGGCACCGAAATCGACGGCGGCGGCCCGGCGCAGGATCGCGTTGACATATCCGGCGGGGCGGGAGCCGAAACGTTGCCGGGCGTAACTCACCGCCACATTGACCGCCGACGCGGAACTGATGCCGGTCATGAAATAGAGTTGGGTCATGACCGCGCTCAGCAACGGTTGCAGTTCACGTTTGGCCCCCGGCGCCAGTTCCCGCAACAAACGGTCCAGAGCGGCCTTGCGACGATAGTAGGTAAACAGCAGATGCGTCACGGCGGCACGCCCGGACCCGTCGACACGAAAACGACGATCAAGGAAATCGTCGAGCCCGACGTTTTCCTGTTCGCGGGCCGTAATTCCGGCCACTGCCGCCGTCAATATTTTTTCCGCCGTCCGGACGGATCCGTTCATGATAACTCCTCCTGCGCCGGGTTAAATTTTCTCTATTTTCATCTCCCGGCGGTGTTAATATAACGGCAACGGTGCTATAATACTCATGTAATCGAGGAAATTCCGGAATAAAAATATCGTCATCTCCCGGAACCGGGCAGCGTTCGGTCGGGAACAGTGCGCGGAGGTTAATACAGATGTTGAACTTAGGTAAAGTTTTCTTTTTAGGCGCGGGCAAAATGGCCACCGCGCTGGCCGGAGGATTGGTGCGTCAGGGATACCCGGCGGAAGACATCGCCGCTTATGACGTATTACCGGTTGCAGCCAAAGCTTTTACCGCCAAAACAGGCATTGGTGCCCGTACCCAGGGGGTTTTGGAGGCGGCCCGGGCGGCGGACGTGATACTGACGGCAGTCAAACCGCAATATCTGGCCGAGGCTCTGAAGCCGCTGGCGGAAGGCGTGCTCAAAGACAAACTGATTATTTCCATTGTCGCCGGAGTACCGATTGCCGCCTTGACCGAACTCACCGGCGCCACCCGCATCATCCGGGTCATGCCCAATACCCCCGCCCTGATCGGCAAAGGAGCGGCCGCCTACGCGCTGTCGCCGGCGGCTTCGGAAGAAGACGCCGCCACCGCGGAAGCCATTCTCGGCGCCGTCGGTTATTTTTGCCGCCTGCCGGAAAAACTGATCGACGCGGTGACCGGGCTCAGCGGCAGCGGTCCAGCTTATGTCTTCGATTTCATTCAGGCGCTGTCCGACGGCGGCGTCCGGAGCGGTCTGCCCCGGACGGAAGCCACCCGCCTGGCCGCCATGACGGTCATGGGCGCGGCGGCGATGGTCATCGAAACCGGTGAACATCCGGCCGTACTGCGGGATCAGGTTACGTCTCCCGGCGGTACCACCATTGCCGGACTGGCCGTACTGGAACGCGGCGGCTTCCGCGCCGCCGCCGCCGACGCGGTAGTGGCCGCCGCCGACCGCTCCACCGAACTGGGAATCAGGTAAGCAAAATTCCGGAGAAACAAACGATGCTCAATTCGGTTGGAAAAGTATTAAGCGTAGTCATGCCGGTCTACAATGAGGAAGAGACCATCGACAGCATTATCGGCATGGTGTTGAAACGGCCGGAAGTCGGGGAGTTGATCATCATCGACGACTGCTCCCGCGACGGCACCCGCGACCGGTTGAAAAAACACGAAGGCGAACCCGGCATCAAATTACTCTATCAGGAGGTCAACTGCGGCAAAGGCGCCGCGGTCACCCGCGGGATTGCCGCGGCGTCGCTCGACTATGTCATCATTCAGGACGCCGACCACGAATATTCACCGGACGACTACCCGCTGGTACTCGAACCGCTGGTCAAAGACAAAGCCGACGTCGTCTACGGGTCGCGCTTCATGGGAACCCCTGGCATGGTGCGTTATTTCCGTCACGAAATGGGGAACAAGGTATTGACCTTCATGTCGAATGTCTTCACCGACATCCACCTGACCGACATGGAGACCTGCTACAAGTGTTTCCGGCGGGAAGTCATTCAGAACATCAACCTCAACGCCCAGCGTTTCGGCATCGAAGTGGAATTTGCCGCCAAGTTGGCGGCCGCGCGTTGCCTGCGCATTTTCGAAGTTCCCATCTCCTACAATCCACGCCGCTACGACGAGGGCAAGAAAATCACCTGGCGCGACGGCATTTCCGCCCTTTACCATATTATTCGTTACAACCTTTTCGACGACCGGAAAAAATTTTACAAACGGCCATGGAAAGAAATCTTAAAAGGATAGAACTAAAAACCAGTCCGGAGCAGCGGGTCATTGCCGGCATCGTCGCCGCGTTGGTGCTGACGGCGGTGATGATGGCCTTATTCAGCGCCACTTCGAACGGGCTGTTGCATCTGGCCGCGGTATTCACGGCGGAAAGCCGGGCGGTTCTGGTCATGCAGGTCACGGTAAACCGCCTGCAGGCCCTGCCCAGTTACAACCGGGACACCGCCGCCAGGGTCTTCCGGGAAGAAGTTGCCGCCGCCGGGTTCGATGCCGCGGTTCGGGCGGAAACGACGACCAATCCCGCCGGCGATCTCCAGTTAACTCTGATTTACAATGCGGCCGCGCTGCCGATGCGTCGCCTGGCCACGGTGGATTTGCCATGTCAACCCAATTAACCGATCATGCCGTTCTGAACTGGACACGTTCGCTACTGTTACTCGCCATTCTGGCGGCGGTGCTCGGACTGACCGGCAGGACCTTTTACAACGTAATAGACATGGTCAATCGCGTTTCATTCTCCCATCGCTTTTACCGCCGGGCGTTCCGACTGCAGAACGAGTGGCAACAGGCGGTCAACGCCATCGGCCGGATCACCGCCCACGATGCCGAACGGCTGACCGGGACCACCGGAACCATCGCGGTTGCCGCCCGCCAACTCCGTCTGCTGCAGCGCAACCAGAGTACCGCTATTCAACTTCCAGATGTCGGTCAGGCCGTCATCCAACAGGACCGTACCGCCAATCTGGCCATCCTCCTGCTCTATCCCCGGGAAGCGCCGACCGAAGCGCCGCTGCGGTTGGTGGCCGTAACCCGACCGGAGAACCAACCATGAATTATGTGCCCAAACACGGCTGGGCCGCATTCGTCCCGGTGGTAATGTGCCTGGTCATTCTGCTGGCGCTGGTAACCCTGGCCCTGCAATCGGTGTACAGCCAGCATCGGGAAAACGTCGAAGAGCTCATTCAGGTCCGTCGGGAAGCCGACCGGCTGCATCCGGCGGCGTCAAGAGATGGCATCGCCTCACCGCAGCGGAACCACCGCCGGTAACGCCTTCTTCACCAGCCGGATCACCGCCGGATCGAAAGTACCGCCCAGCTGCCGGGCCAATGCCGTTACACTTTCATGCCGTCCCGATAAAGCAATCTGCCGTTCGATTTCCAGCCGGGCGGCCGTGCCGACGAGGGAATCCAGCGGCAACTCGCGCCCCTGATCAAGCATGGCTTCCAGTCGCCGCGTCAGCGTCCGCAGCGGCGTGCGCAAGGTTTCCGCAATCTCGGTCAGCGCCAGGCCGTCGGTCATCAGTTGTGCCAGTGCTCCGTCATTCACTGCGGAACGGGAAGGAACCGACCGGGAACGCGCGGGCATGATCGGCAGCCGCCCCGCCGGCAGAACGTCGGGATGTTCTTCCAGAAACTGCCGGATCTCTTCAATGAAAACCGCGCCGTATTTGCGCAGCTTGGCTTCCCCGACGCCGCTAATCCGGCCCATTTCCCGCTGCCGCTGCGGCAAAGCCCGGCTCATTTCCGTCAGCACCTTATCGCTGAAAATCACATACGGCGGCACATCGGCATCATCGGCCAGACGCCGCCGCAACTGCCGCAGCCGTTCGAACAGATCGTGATTGCCCGCCGCCGCGGTTTCCACCGGCGCCCGACGCGCCCGCTTTTTCCCGGGCGCCGGACGCAGAATCAGAAATTTTTCGTGCCCGAACAATACCTTTTTTCCTTTGGCGGTCAACACTATCCCGCCGGCCGGGTCGGAATCCGTGCGCAAACAGTCGCGTTCGCGCAACAGTTGCAGCAGGGCATGCCAGTAGTCGCGGTCATGCTCCCTGCCGACGCCGAAAGTGGGCAGGTCATGATGCCGGCAGTGCCGCACCGCCGCGGTATCGTTGCCGATAACGATATCGATGATGTGATCGGCCGGAAATGCGGCCCGAACCCGGGCCACCGCCGACATCAGCATCTGTGCCGACCGCGATTCGTCCGCCTTTTCCACTTCGCCGACACAGACATCGCAACCGCCGCAATTCGCCGCCGGATAGTCCTCCCCAAAATAGGCCAGCAGCTGGCGGCGGCGGCAAACCGGCTGATCGGCAAAATCGGCCACGCCGTAAAGCTTTTTCCGGGCAATGTCGCGTTCTCCGGCATCTTCGATCCGATCGATGAAATAGCGCAGTTTGACAATATCCCCGCGCCCGAAAAACAGCACGCACAACGACGGATCGCCGTCGCGTCCGGCCCGACCGGTTTCCTGATAATACCCTTCCAGATTTTTCGGCAGATCGCCATGCACCACGTAGCGCACATTCGACTTGTCGATCCCCATGCCGAAGGCAATCGTGGCGACAATGACATTGATTTCGTCGCGGTTGAAAGCATCCTGGTTCCGTTCCCGCTCCTCCCGGCTCAGCCCGGCATGGTATGGCAGGGCTTTGATCCCGTGACAGCGCAAAAAGTCGGCGGTGGCGTCGACGTCCTTGCGTGAAGTACGGTAAATAATCCCGGCCACGTCGCGGTGCTGTTCGACGAAATCGAGCAGTTGTTCCCGAATTTTACCTTTCGGCTCGACCCGGTAATAGAGATTGGGACGATTGAACGAAGCCCGGACCAGAAACGGATCGCGCAGTTGCAGCCGTCCGGCGATATCGTCCTGCACCTTCCGGGTCGCCGTCGCGGTAAAGGCGGCGATGGGCACGGCGGGAAAACGTTGTCTAATGGCCGTCAGATTCAGGTAGTCCGGCCGGAAGTCATGGCCCCATTCCGACATGCAATGCGCCTCATCCACCGCAAAAAGATTGATCGGAGTCCGGCTCAGGGTGGTCAGAAATCCGTCCATGGCAAAACGTTCGGGAGATACGTAAAGCAAATCCAATTCGCCCTGCTCCAGCATCCGATAGACGTCGCTCATCGCCGCCGGCGTCAAATTGCTGTTCAGGTATTCGGCCCGGATGCCGAGATCCCGCGCTCCGTCCACCTGGTCCTTCATCAGCGAAATCAGCGGACTGATCACCACTCCGGTGCCGGGCGTTATCGCCGCCGGCAACTGGTAACACAGCGACTTGCCGCCGCCGGTGGGCATCACCGCAAAGACGTCGTGCCCGGCCAGTAATTGTCCGACAATTTCCCGTTGATTGGGACGGAACTGCGTATAGCCGAAAATCCGCTTTAAATGATACTCCAGAGTCGCCGTCATCATTCACCGAACCGCCATCAACCGAAAAGATCGGGTTGTTCGGGAGCCGGAGCGGCCGGAACCTTCCCGGCCACGGTCGGTGCCGGCGGTACGGTCGCAGCAGGAGCAGTTGCCGCATCGATATCCCGGAACAGGCTCTTCAATTCCAGTTCGGTCGCAATGGCCCGGATGGCGTCCCAGTCGGGCGCACGACGGCACAGACAAGAGACGTCGTGGTGCCAGGGAGCTTCCGGAACACTGGTTTTCAGCCGGATCAGTTGCGGATTGCGGTGCAGAACCGGGGTGGCGGCAATGATTTTATCCCGCAGCCGCGGATTGGCAATCTGTTCCGGGTGGTCGAGCATGGCCCGGAGCGAACCGTATTGGCCGAGCAGATTCGCGGCGGTTTTGGGACCGACGCCAGAAACGCCGGGAATATTGTCGGAACTGTCGCCGATCAGGGACAGGTAGTCGACAATCTGTTCCGGCGTCACCTGAAATTTGGCCGTCACCTCGGCGGGACCGCGTTCATCGAAACTGCCGTCGCGGCCGGGCACCAGCATATGGACGCGCTCGTTGACCGCCTGGTGCAAATCTTTGTCGCTGCTGACAATGCGCACGTTCCGGTCGGCAAAGTCTGCGGCGACGGCGGCGATCAGGTCATCGGCCTCGTACCCCTCGCAACGGATGGCCGGCCAGCCGAACGCCGCCACCGCCCGTTCGACATACGGCAACTGGGCCGAAAGTTCATCCGGCATCGGCGGGCGGTTGGCCTTATAATCCGGCGCCAGTTCGAGACGGAATGCCGGTTTGCCGCAATCGAAGACAAATGCTCCGGCCGACCCGGGCAATTCCTGATGGATTTTCAGGAGAAACTTCATCAGTGCTAGAATCGCATTGGTGGGTTGCCCCTGTGAATTGTTCAAAACGGGAATCGCGAAGAAGCCGCGATAGATCTGGGCAAAGGCGTCAACCAGAATTATGTTATCGGTCATAATCGACTCCGAAGGTTATCAGCTTACTTTTTTCCGAAAGACCGGCTATAGGGAAACGGCAGAAAGTCGCCGCCTTCCAAACCGTAAATTTTTTCCAGCACGCCGCCGATGGTGTTGACATAGCGGAAACTGTCGGTGCTGACGGCGCACAAAAACAGCATGGACATGGCGAACTTCAACACCTTGGTCCGATCCCAGATGTTGTACCCCCCGCTTCGAATCGGGGGATGGACCCGCCAGCCGTCCTTGGGCGTCAGCACCCGCATATCCTTGTCGATCAGCGCAAAATTCTCCATGACCTGAATGATCTGCAGTTCGCAGCCCCAGTGCTGCGCCAGAATCCGGCACATGGCACACAACAGCACATCGGCGCCGGTATGATCGTCGAGCACCACCCCCAGACAGTAATAGTCGGCCTGAAGATCATTGGGTTGAGGAGAGGAAAAACCGGCTTTGCGCATGAAATACGCCAGTTTCTCCAAACTCTCCGGCGGGGTTTTCTCCGCTTCCCGAAGCAGTTTCTCCCAGTCGGCGCGAATACTTTCCGCCGCATCGTTGTCATACCACTGCAGATGAATTTCGATCAACCCGTCCAACAGTCCAAGCCGATTCCGCCGCAGTTTTTCCGCAAACTCCCGGCGCCGCCGCCGCAGATTCATAATCGTTTCCAACTGATGCACCCGCCGGCGCAGCAATGGATCGTCCGCCTCCTGCAAGGCCGCCAGATAGGGCGGCAATTCCGCTTCGCACTCCAGCAGTTCGGCCATAATCAGACTGGCCGCCTGCTGATTGGGGTCGTCAAGCAGTTGCAGCAACGTCTCAATCTTTACCGGAGGCGTCATCGGCAATCTCCTTGCGGGGGAATTTTCCGGCCAGGGCATCGCGGGCGATCTGTTTAGCGTCGTCAGGAAAATCGGCCCGGACCATCCACTGCAGGAACCCGGGATTTTCCACCGCCACCTGCCGCAGCAACAACCCGGTGTTCTTGCCGAAACCAACCGACGGCTCCTTGCCGCTCCAGCGGAACTTGCCGGTGGCATCGATCCAACTGGGGTCCCGCTGATTGAACAATTCGTGAAGCTCGTCCAGCGAACCCGGCAGATCGTCATAGCGCTCCAATTGCCCCATAAACACATCAACCGTGGCCAGGGTATCCGCTTCGGCGCTGTGCGCATCCTTTAGTTCCTTGCCGCAGTAAAATTTGTAGGCGGCCGTCAGGGAGCGCGGTTCCTTGCGACAGAAAATCACATAAGAATCGACGATCCGGCACCCTTCGG
>JAQUZV010000018.1 GCA_028691155.1 Victivallales bacterium | reverse complement strand
TTTCAATACCATGAAGATATAATCGTCGAACACTTCGGCTTTGGGGCGCTGGTCGGTATTGAGGATATCTTCCTGGGTCAGCGGATGAATGTGGAAGCGTTGACCGAGTTCTTCGACGATGGCGGCATCATGTAAACCGATGACATTGATCCAGGTGATGTACGGCGGGGACGGCAGGTCGAATTCCGGCAATGTCGCAATATTGCTCCGGTAGTCGCAGGAATCGGCGGCATAAGTGGTTATTTCCACTTTGACCTGCGGTTGTTTGCGCTCGCCGACCAGCACCATAGCCCCCGGCTGGGCACCGATTTTCCCGCGGCGCGACTGGAATAGAAAATTTTTCATCCCGGCTTTCTCCCGTTTCCCGCCGATAATATAACTGTTGTTGTCGCAATGTGCAAACCCGCCGGCCGGGATTTTTCCGGACCGGCGTTTTCCGCGTGACTTAATCGGCGAGGGCCAGCAGGGTCAGCATCGTGATCCCGTTGGTCAAGGCCTGGTCATTGAAGTCGAAAGCGGGATTGTGCAGCGGCGGTTGCTTTTCTCCCAGCCCCAGCCAGAACATGGCGCCGGCGCCGCAACGGTCCAGACAGAAGGCAAAGACTTCCCGCGCCCGGGGCGGTTTATCGGCGGCAATCCAGGTCCCCGGGAGAAAATCTTCGGCCAGCGCCGCAATTTTTTCCACCTGCGCGGGATGATTGTAGACCGGCAGCCGATAACTGTCGTCGTAATCGAACTGCCACTTCAGGCCGATCGGTTCACAGCTCGTTTGTACCAGTTCCCGGATTGCCGCGGCAATCGGCTGGTTGAGCCCGGCGTCGAAATAGCGGGTCGTGCCCTGAATGAGCACCTCGGCCGGAATACTGTTGGCCGCTTTCCCCCCTTCGATCCGACAGACCGAAATGACCGCATTTTGTCGGGTATAGCGTTCGTGAAGCTGTTGCAATTCCCAGGCGATTTTCCCGGCGGCGGGAACGGGATTCAAACCGTTTTCCGGTTGGGCTCCGTGCGCACCGCGACCGATGATTCTGATGGTGAAATGCGCCCCGGTACCGAACATGACTCCGGGCAGGGTGGACACCGCGCCGACCGGCAATCCCGGCCAGCCGTGCAGCGCATAGATTTCATCGACGCCGTCGCAGGCTTCGGTCGCCGCCAGCTTGCGGCCCATACAGACCATTTCCTCGCCGGGCTGGAAAATCAACCGAACCCGATGACGACGCAACTGCGGCAGCCGCGATAAGACCAAGGCGGTCCCGAGCAGCATGGCGGCATGGCCGTCATGGCCGCAGGCGTGCATCATGCCGGGATGGGTGGAACAATAGGGCAGGGCGTTGTTTTCGGTTACCGGCAGACCGTCGATGTCGGCACGCAGTCCGATGCAACGGGAGTCGTTTCCGGCGGTTGCCGCCGCCGGCAGATCGGCAATGACGTCGGTCTCCAGCCACGGGGCATGCGGAGTGATGCCGAGTTGTGGCAGCGTGGCCCGGATAAAGGCGGAGGTTTCGGTTTCGTGTCCGGCGATTTCCGGCAACTGGTGCAGGCGATGACGCCATTTTTTTACCGTTTCCAGCGCCGCGGCAATTTCCTGTTGCAGCAGCGCACGATGTTCGGGGGCGAGGCGATTGAGACTCATTTTTTGAACAACCCGGCGGTTTCATGGATCAGCTTCGACAAACCTTCCTGCTCGAACAGGCCACGGCTGAGCGTATTGCTGAGCGTAACCCGGTTGGCTTGGTAGAAGAACGAAACCGCAAAAATATTGAAAATGTAAGTATCGAAGGAAACTTCGCTGCGGAGAATGCCCCGGCGACAACCTTCCTGATACAAATCGTTCAGATAGGAGAGGCTTTTGTTTTTGATGCCGGAGAGTTTCTCCAGAGACGACGAACTTTCCAGGTTGGCCCAGGCGATCAGACGCCAGAAAGCCGGAACCTGACGATGAATGTTGATATAGTGCGACAGGAGAATATCCGTCATTTCCCCGAGGTTGTCGCGGGTAATGTCATGAAAGTTGTCTTCGAGGGAGTTGACTTCCTCGAAGATCTGGACCAGACATTGTTCGAACAGCACGGTTTTACTGCCGTAATAGGCGTAGATCCGTTGCTTGTTGACCTGCGCCGCCGCAGCGATCTTGTCAACCGAAACCCCGTTCAAACCATAGCGGGAAAACAAAGACACTGCCGATACCAGGATCCTTCTCTTGGTTTCAAAAGCTCTCCGCTGTATCGGCATGACCATTTTCTTTCTCATTGGTCGTCTTTTACCGGGTCGGCGCCGCCACCCGATTGTGGAGAATACCGATCCGGTCGATTTCCACTTCCAGTTCATCGCCGGGGCGCAGATAGCGCGGCGGGTTCTGCGCCATGCCGACGCCGCAGGGCGTGCCGGTCAGAATAACCGTACCGGGTTCCATGGTGATCCCCGCCGACAGATGCGCGATGATCCGGGCAATGCTGAACAACATATCCGAAACCGGCTGATTCTGCATTTCCTTGCCGTTGAGACGCATCCGGATGTGCAGATCGCTGGGGTTGGTGATGCCGGTGACCAGGCAGGGGCCAAGGGGACAGAAGGTGTCGAACGATTTGCCGCGCGCCCACTGGGTGTCGATCTTCAACTGGACGTCACGGGACGAAATATCGTTGGCGCAGGTATAGCCCAGAATGTAGTCCATGGCTTCTTCTTCCGGCACATAGCTGGCTTTCTTGCCGATGACGACCGCCAGTTCGGCTTCATAGTCGACTTCGTCCGGATTGGTGCGCGGCAGCACCACGTCATCGCCTTCACCCGCCAGCGCGTTGGTGGTCTTGACGAAAACCAGCGGATACTTCGGCGGTTCGGCGGCACATTCTTTGCAATGGTCGACGTAGTTGGCGCCGATGGCAATGATGTTGGGCGGATCGATCGGCGGCAGAATTTTGCCCAGTTCCGCCGGAGACAGTTTTTCTCCGGTGCTTTGCAGCGTACCGGCGATCAGATCGCCGCTCATTACTTCCACCTGGCCGTCGGCGGCAACTGCGCCGTAACTGCCGGCCGGGTACTTCTCATTCTGAAAACGAATGTATTTCATTTACTTCCTCGTCTGATTTGGGTTGCAATTTTCCGGTCTGGGTCCCGCCGAACATCAGTGGCGAAGTTCAACCGTATCCCCGACCGGCATGGCAGCGTCATGGCTCCATGCGGGTAAAAAACAAACGGCCCGGAGCAATATTAAGGAGGATACATTACTCCGGGCCAAACCGTTAATTATCGTTGTGCGTCAGTCCCAGAGACGACTTTCATCCACGGGAAGAACCGCTTCGGCTCCCTCGCGGTCGGACTGATACATGGCCAACGCGATTTCCAGCGACGGACGCACCGCGGTGCAGGGAATGCACACTTCGCGTCCCTGTTCGATCGCATCGACGCAGTCGTCGATCACATACTGATGATCTTCGCTGGCCAATGCGGTGGGATCGCTGCCGGCCGTGGCCTGACCGGCGTCGCCGGCCTGGCGGAGCTTTTCATCCTCCGGACGTTCATCCTTGAATTTCCACAGTTTGAACGCGGCGCCTTCCATAATGGCGCTGCCTTCACTGCCGTAGACTTCAATGCGGACGTCGGTTCCCGGCCACAGTGCGGTACTGGCCTGAACAAAACCGGGGACCCCGTTGGCGAACGTGATCCGGGCGTCCAGGGTATCTTCAAGGCTGATATCCGGGTGAGCCAGATTGCACATCTTGGCACTTACCGCCTGCGCCGGTCCCATCAGGAACTGCAACAGGTCGATATAGTGGAAAGCGTGCTGAATGGTAACGCCGGCGCCGAAACGACGGTTGGAACGCCAGGCATCCATCTTGTAATAGTCGGAGGCCCGGTACCATTTCATAATGGCGTCGACGCGAAGGACTTTGCCGAAACGGCCCTCGGCCAACGCGGCTTTCATCAATCGCATCGGTTCACGAACCCGGCACTGGACAAAAATCCCGAATTTTACCTTGGCTTCGCGACAGGCGGCGATCATATGATCGGTTTCCGCCAACGACATTGCCGGCGGCTTTTCGCACAATACGTGCTTGCCGGCGGCAGCGGCCTTGAGGACAAAATCCGCATGCAGATGGTTGGGAGTAACAATGTTAACCACTTCCACCCGTGGATCTTTGAGCATGTCGTCAAACGAACTGTAAATCTTGGCCTCGGGGGCGAAACGCTCGGCCAGTTTCTTGGCGTTGGCGACGTTGACGTCGCAAACCGCCACCAGATCGGCCTTGGTCGATTTTTTCAGTGCATCGGCATGCAGTCCGGAAATCATTCCGGCGCCCAGTATTCCAAATCCTTTTCTTCCCATTCTGGTCTTCTCTCCCGGTTTGGCAACTAATTACGGATGCAGCACTACTTTCAGCGCGCGCTGCGCTTCCAGTTCGGCAAAAGCATGTTCCCATTCGGTCAACGGCAACCGGTGGGAAATTACCTTGTCGACCGGCATCAGTCCGGTCGCAACCAGGGCAATCGCCCGATTCCAACTGGTATAGCTGGTGGACATGCCGAAAACAATGTCCAGTGCTTTGAACGACGCTTTTTCCCACGGGAAATTAACGGTACGACCGCCGGTCAGACCGACGGCGCAAATCGTTCCTTTCTTGCGGAGCAGGTCGACCGTGCCGGCAATGGCCGCCGGCGCACCGGAACAATCCACCACCAGGTCCGCGCCGATGCCGTTGGTCAACGACATCACCGTATCCACCAGGTTTTCTTTGGCCACATTGAGCACGGTGTCAAAGCCGAGTTCGCGCGCCTTGTCCAGGCGCAACCCTTCATCCGGCGGCGCTCCGGCCATGACCACATGACGGGCTCCCGCTGCTTTGGCGGCCAGTCCGGCCAGCAAGCCGATGGGACCGGGGCCGATAACCACCACAAAATCGCCGGGCATAACCCGGGCCCGTTCGATTACGTCGTGCACGACGTTGGCCGTCGGTTCGATTACCGCCGCCGTATCGTAGTCCATCGAATCGGGAATGCGGTGGAGCAACTGTTCCGGCATGACCAGATACTTGGTCATGCAGCCGTCGATGCCCCAGCCGATGCTGCGTTTTTCCGGACATATCTGCACATTGCCGGTCCGGCACAGATAACAGACACCGCAGTGTTTGTTGTGGGGTTCGCCCACCACGCGTTCGCCGACCTTGTAATATTTGCAGTCGGGACCCAGACCGACAATCTGGCCGGAAAATTCATGGCCGAGAATGACCGGCGGCCAGTAGGGGAAACTATCATGTTTGACATGAATATCGGTGCCGCAGATCCCGGCGGCTTTTACTTCAATCAAAACCTGACCGGGACCCGGCGTCGGTTCCGGCATCTCTTTCAGTTCAACAAACCCTTCGCCTTTTTGGGTTTTTACCAATGCTATCATGGCCATGGCTCCTTATTTTGCCTTGCCGAATTGGAGGATGAAATTGACCAGCGTCGCGGCCGATGCGGCCAGATCGCTCATGGCGATGCATTCTTTGACCGAATGCGCCACCTTAAGCGAGCCGGCACCGTAGACCAGCGTCGGTATTTGCAGCTGGTTGTTGTACAGCCAGGCGTCGCAGGAGGCCGTCATCGCGTCGATTTCCAGCGGCAGTCCGGCGGCGGCGGCGCTTTCCCGCATCAGCCGCGGCAGTTCGTGATCGGGTTCGATCACGCTGCAGTCGTGGCGATACATGAACGTCAATTCGAAGTCGTCTTCCCGGAGTCCGCCGTTCAGCAGCGCTTCCCGCATTTCCCGGCAGATATCTTCCTTGCTCTTGTTGGGCAGGAATCCGAGCACCCCTTCCAGCACGGCCTGATTGGGGGCCGCCGCCGGCCAGTTGCCGGCCTGAAGTTTGCCGAAGGTAATCGGCATCGGGTTGGGGTAGGGGTCGAACAGCGGGAAACCACGCGAGGCCTGCAGCAGTTCGGCATGATATTTTTCCAGCATGCCGATGGCGTCACGCGCCAACAGCAACGCGCTCTTGGTCTGTCCCGCCATGCCGCTGTGTCCGGCCACGCCTTTGAAGCGCAACCGGAACCATACCGCGCCGCGAATCGAAGTCAGCAACCGGCCTTCGCTCGGTTCCAGTACTACGCAGAAGTCGGCCTTTTCTCCGGTACGGACCATGGCCAGCGAACCGTTGCCGCCATTTTCCTCTTCATTGACCAGATGGGCGACCAGGTCGCTGTCCAGTTCGACGTCGAGGGCTTCCAAGGTCTTCAGCACCAGATAAATCAGCGCCACCTGTCCTTTGTCGTCGCAAGCGCCGCGCCCGAACACCGTTCCGTTTTCCACATAGGGGTTCCAGGCGTGGTCCATGCCTTCGGAAGGCGGAACCACGTCGGTATGGGCGTTGAACATCAACTTGCGTCCGGCACCGGTACCGGGCCGGAACACCCGCAGGTTGAACCGGCCGTTGTACTTGATGTTCGGCACCGGATCGGAGTAATCCGGGTCGTTGTGGAGTTCGTCCGACATCGGTACGCGCTCAACCTGCAGCGACTCGGACTGGAACGCCGTTTCCAGAAACTGCATCAGTTCATGTTCCTGTCCGGACGTGGAGGGATAGCGCATGGCCCGGCACAGAAACTCCTGCGTTTCCGGCAGCAGCCGGGCAATGGTACTCTTAATGGTTTCCTGCTGTATCATGGACGCACCTTACAGACTCAGGCTCAGAACCGCCTTTTCCATGGCGGCCAGACTTTCGTCGGCAATTTCGCGGGTAATGGTCAGCGGGGGCGCCACACGGATAACATTTCCGAACGCGCCGACCGAACCGACCAGCAGACCGTTGGCGGCGCAGGCGTCGATCAGCCCGTGAATCAGTTCCGGAGCCGGTTCCTTGGTCGCTTTGTCCTTGACGAATTCCAGCCCCATGACCAGGCCCTTGCCGCGGACGCAACCCAGATACTTGCTCTTATCGGCGATGGCCTGGAGCTTTTCCTTCATATAGGCGCCCATCTTGGCGGAATTTTCCACCAGATGCTGTTCCTTGATGATGTCGAGGATGACCGGAACGACCGAGCTGGAAACCGGGTTGCCGCCCAGCGTACTGGACAGTTCGCCTTTGCTCAGGCAGGAGAAGACGTCATCCGTGGCGACGACGGCGGAAACCGGCATGCCGCAACCGATGGCTTTGCCCAGCGTGACGATATCCGGCTTCAGTCCTTCATGTTCCATGGCGAACATCTTGCCGGTACGGCCGTACAGGGCCTGCACTTCGTCGAGCGTGAACAGAATGCCGCGTTCGCGCGCCCAGCGTTCCAACCGTTTCAGCCAGCCGGCAGGCGGGAACACAAAGCCGCCGGAACCCTGATAAGGTTCAACGATCAGCCCGGCCAGACTGCCGGTGGAGTTGGTGGTGACCAGCCAGTCCAGATAGTCGAAATATTTCTTGAATTCCGGACCGTCGTCACAGAAGCCGAGTGGATCGCGATAGGGATTGGGATAGTGGGCGCGGATGATACCGGGCATGGTCGGACCATAACTGCGCTTCGGGCCGGGCAGGCCGCCGGCGGACGCCGACGCAAAAGTACGACCGTGGAAACCGCCCTGGAATGACAGAATTTCGAACTTGCCGGTCCGGCGTTTCATCAGCCGCATCGCCGTTTCGGTCACTTCGCTGCCGGTCGTGAGGAAGAAGCATTTGCCGAAATGTTTCGGCACGGCTTCCATCAACGCTTTGGCCGCCTTGATGCGGTATTCGGTCGGGGATTCATAATTGTTGATCAACTTGGCTACGGCTTCCTGCACCACTTTCACCATCCGGGGATGGCAATGGCCGACGCTGGTAACCAGCACGCCGGACGTCCAGTCGATGAATTTATTGCCGTCCACATCGGTGACGATGCAGTCTTCGGCGTGGTCCCAGACCACTTTGGCCTGATAGCCGGTAACATCGGCTTCGTAATTGTGCCACTGATCCAACAATACCTTGCTCTGGGGTCCGGGAAGCGGACCGTTTACTTGCGTGTACATGATAAAAAACTCCTGAAAAATAGGGTTGAAAACTTATTTGACTTTGAGGTCTTTAATTTCATTGACGACACAACGGGCCGCACGGCCTTCCGCCGCCGCCAGAATGTCGTTGACAATACTTTTGCGGATTTCCCAGCCGGCTTCTTCCGATGCCCAGCCGATATGCGGGGTCAGGATGACGTTTTCCAACTTGAACAGTTCGAACGAAGGATCGGGCGGTTCCTGATCGAAAACGTCGATGGCCGCGCCGGCGATGCATTTGTTGCGGACCGCATCGGCCAGTGCCGCGGTGTCCACCATCGGACCGCGGGAGGTGTTGACCAGATACGCGGTCGGCTTCATCAGCGCCAGCATTTCGGCGTTGACGATATGCCGGGTGCTCGGCTGCAACGGCGTATGTACGGTGATGAAATCGGATTCGCGGAACAGCGTTTCCTGATCGACCAGCTCCAGCCCTTCGGCTTCCAGTTCCTTGCGATGTTTGTCGCTCAGCAACGGATCGCTGGCGATGATGCGGAAACCGAACGTGCGCAACTTGCGGAACACCCGGCTGCCGATACGGCCGACGCCGAGAATCCCGAGCGTCTTGCCGTCCAGACGGTAGATCGGGAACAAGCCGGTGAAATCCCACTGGCCGCGGACCGATGATTCTTCCAGCGTCTTGCGGCTGCGCACCACCTTGCGGGCGCAGGCGAAGATCAGGGCAATGGCGTGTTCCGCCACATCTTCCTTGCAGTAGTCGGGCTGGTAGGCGAATTGAATGCCGTATTTGGTGCAGGCGGCCACGTCGACATTGTCGTAGCCGATGCCGTGGCGAATAATCAGCCGGCATTTTTCCAGTTTCGAAATCAGCGATTCGGTCAGTTTAACCATGTTGACGACGATGACATCCGCGTCCCGGAGTTTTTCCAGAACTTCCGCTTCCGGTTTGAACTTCAACTGGTAAGCTTCAAAACGGATGTTGCGTTTCGCCATTTCTCCGGCTTCCCAATCGAGATCGGCTTCGATATAATCGGTTACTACCACTTTGAGACTCATGCCGTGTCTTCCTTTATGCTCTTGAGTTGGTTAGTACTTGACCGCGACGGTACGTTCCGTTTGCGCTGCTTCGTAGATGGCTTCTACTACGCGCAGAACGCGAACCGCGTCATCGCCGCCGATAAACGGTTTCTTGCCGTTGAGAATATCATCGGCAATGGTATTAACATATTCCAGTCCGAGCGAGTTGCAATAGCCCGGAACTTTTTCCAGTTCGAATTTTATGATCTGACGCGGCGCGCCGCCGAATTTCGGATGGTTGCTGCAGATCATCATGGTCTGTTCGAAGCCTTCGAACGACGGGGCGAAGTTGATGCAGCCTTCCGTGCCGCGGATGGCCAGATAGAGGTCGCGGCCGTAGGGATAACTGTCCGGCACCGTATAACTGATGTCGAGCGCCAGCGTGGCTCCCGAAGCGAATTCGGCGATAGCGAACGAGTTGTCTTCGATATTGTATTGCTGGTTGACCCGAACGTTTTTGCCGCTTACTTTGGTGATTTCCGAGTCGAGCAGCCAACGGTAGAGGTCGATCCAGTGGACGCCCAGATTGTACATCGGGCCGCCGCCGCTCTTGTTCTTATCCAGCATCCATTCGCTGTGTCCGTCGATATAGCGGTGCAGTCCGCCCGCGGCGCACCGGCCTTCGCAGCCGACGATCCGTCCCAGCATTCCGGAATCGATCACTTCCTTCATTTTCCGGGTCACCGGATGGAACCGCCACAAATACGGCGTGGAGAACAGGACGTTGGCTTTGGCACAGGCGGCGGCAATGGCTTCGGCTTTGGCGGCGGTGCTGGCCACCGGCTTTTCCACCACGACGTGAATGCCGCGTTCGGCGCAGGCGATCGCCGCCGCGTCCATATCGCAGTGCGGCAGGAAAATATAGGCCAGGTCGATCTGTTCCTTTTCCAGCAGTTCGCGCCAGTCGGCATAGGTTTTTACCCCAAACTGACGGGTAAAGTCATCCCGCAGTTCCGCCAACTGATCGCTGGCCGCCACCACCTGCGTTTTGGCGCAGGCGGCGAAGTGCGGCATGTAGGTGACCGGATGCAGGTGGCCCAGTCCGATAATTGCTACCTTTAAAATTTTTTCCGTCATCTTATATTTCCCATGTTAGTGGTATTGATGTTTCTTGGCCCCGGGCGGCGTCGGAGACGTACGCGGCATAGACTGCCGCCGTGGTGTCCAGTGCCAAACCGAGATCGGATTGCGGCGCTGTTCCGGCCGCCGCCGCCGTCAGAAAGTCCTGAAGTTCGCCCTGATAACCCATGGTTGTATCTTCTGCCGGCGAAGCCGGAGTCCAGCCTTCCGTCGTACTGATTTTTTCCAGCAGATAGATATCTTCGAACTGTTTCGCCCGGGGATTGTACACATCCATCAGCCCCGACGGGCTGATGTTGCACCGGGTACGGTGATTGTTGGCGTAGATTTCGACATAATCGTAAATGCCGCCCAGCGAAAGCTCGGAGGTCAGAACGTCGGCAACGGTGCCGTCATCGAACGTTATATGCATGAAGCCGTAATCTTCGATGTCGTGATAATCGGTTCGGATCATTCCGGCATCCCGGTAATTGGGCAGCCGGGTGATTTGATGGGTGCGGGCGGAGACGCTCCGGGGCCGGATCGGCTTGCCGTGGCGCACCAGTCCTTCCACCCGTTTCAGGTACAGCATGCCGCCCAGCGGGTGACAACCCTTGCCGATCAGCGAACCGCCGCCGGCCTGTTGCCAGATGCCGTATACCGGCGAGGCCGAGCCGTTGTGGGACTCTTCCCCGGTCATGCGCAGAATCTGTGCCCCGGTTTTGGTCAGAATCTCGCGTTCCTTGGTCAGTCCGGGCGCATAGACAAAATTTTCGGCATAACCGAAAAAGCTGTGGTTGGTACTTACGGCGGCGGCAATACGCTCCAGCCGGGCCGTAACCGCGGTCAGCATGTTCTTTTTGTCGTCCCGATCGCCGCGATAGGCCGGGTCGTGGGTTTCCGGACCGAAAAATCCGGTCAGCGGTTTTTCGCAGATGATCCCCTTGCCGGCTTCGGCGGCCAGGACGATGTGGTCTTCATGAACATAAGGCGGGGAACAGATATCGAGGATGTCGACCGCGTCCAGCAGCTTCTCCACGCTGTCGAACACCGGAATGCCGTGACGGCGTCCGAACGCCGTCCGGCTTGCCTCCCGGCGGGAAGTGACGCCGGCGATTTCCACGTCGACCCCATAAATCCGCCGCAGACAACGGACGTGGCATTCCCCGGCAAAGCCGGTTCCCACCACGCCGATTTTCAGTTTGTGTTGCATGCCGTTGCCCGGTTCGAAGTTCTACTTCAGAATTTACCGTTGTTGACTTCGAAGTGGGTCGGCTTGCCCAGCGAACGCCCGCCGTGCAGCAGCCATTCGGCCTGCCAGTCGAGCATCTGCCGTACCGATATTGTGGGATAACCGAACAACGACAGCGCTTTGTCGGCATTGTTCAGATAACAGCGGTCGCCGAATTCCGGCGCACTGTAGGTTACCTTTTTGCCCATCTTGGCGCCCATGTATTCGGCGGCGTACTTGACCGAGACCGTTTCCGGACCGGTGATGTTCATCAGCGCCGGAGGATTGGAGCAGTGTTCCAGACAACGCAACGCATAATTGTTGGCATCGCCCTGCCAGATGATATTGAAGTGACCGACCGAAGCATCGACCGGTTCGTCATTGATGATTTTGGATGCGATGTCGTGCAGGACTCCGTAACGCATGTCAATAGCGTAATTGAGGCGATAGAGCAGAATTTTGGTGCCGTTCTTACGGGAGTAGTATTGGAAGACCCGTTCGCGGCCCAGGCAGGACTGCGAATATTCGCCTACCGGCGCAGGCGCAATGGCCTCGGTGCAGCCGCCTTCGCGCACCGAGCGCAGCGGATAAACGCAACCGGTGGAAAAAGCCACGATATTGGACGCGGCAAAGGTTTCCGCCACAAAGGCCGGACAGACGGCATTCATGGCCCAGGTCAGGTCTTCGGAACCGTCGGTGCCGAATTTGCGTCCGGCCATGTAAATAATATTCGGAACGGCCGGCAGACTTTTCAGTTCTTCCCGGTTGAGCAGGTCGCATTTGATTGTCTTGACGCCGTGTTCTTCCAGTTTTTGGACCGATTCCGGATCGCTGAACCGGGCCACACCGTAAATATTCTTTTCCACTCCGGCGTTGCGGCAGGCTTTTACCGCCATGGCGGCCAGCGTCATGCCCATTTTCCCGGCCACCCCCAAAATCATGATATCGCCTTTCAGTCGTTGCATCATGGCTATGGTTTCGGCATGGGGAGTCGACAGCAGTTCATCCAGAGATTGTTCATTCAAGGCCATATCGTTTTCCTCTCCTGTTATAATTATCCAACTGGTTAGTTTTATTTTAGACTGCAATTATATTTTTGTCAAGCGCGAAATAAAAAAACTTAAGGACAAAGAAGATAAGGGTTGCGAACGGAGATTGTCGGACGGCGACGGTAAATGCGGCGGACGTCGCCGTCGCGGTGTTATCCGCGCGGGCAACGCCGCCGCCGGTGGCGGCTTTCCCCGGCCGCCGATCGGGTCTCCCCCGTTTTCCGCCGCTCGGCGCAACTGCCGCCGACCGGTCGATTTGGCCGCGTCTTATCATGGTTGAAGGTTTCAAGGTTTCATTGTATCTCCGTCGGATTGATTGGCCCGGTGGTGTGGCGAGGGGTTTCCGCTTCCGGCGTGGGATCGTCCCGCATGGTCCAGATACCGCAGGGGCAGACTCCGGCGCAGATGCCGCAGCCGAGACAAAGTTCCGGGTCGGAAACGTATTCGAACGTGCCGGCGGCGGCATTGACGGTACGGGTGATGGCGTGTTCCGGACAGGTGCGCAGACACATTTCACAGTCGCGGCAGGTGCCGCAACTGATGCAGCGGTGGCAGTCCTGTTCCGGCCGTTCCGCCGTTTCGGTGGTGTCGACGGCGGAGAAGTAGCCTAGAGCGAGGCGTTCCGCCGGGATGCGGAGGCGGGGACGCGGCGCATAGGGTTCGTTCCGGCATTCGGCGGTAAGGCGCAGCACCGCGTTCCTGGCGGCGCCGATGGCGGCGGCCAGCAACCCGAGGCGGGTCATGTCGCCGACGGCAAAAAGTTTGGGGCCGATCCGGCCGTCCTCGGGAATCTTCAGGTAACCGCGTTCGGTGGGGTAATCCGGCAGCAGCGGAGCGAGCACCGGCGTTTCGCCTATGCAGCAGAAGACGGTATCGGCTTCCAGCAGTGTTCCGTCCTGAAGTACCACGCCGTCGGCGGTGATTTTTTCCGTGGCGACCGGCCAGCGCAGTTGCGCGCCGAGACTTTGGGCACGGGCAATTTCCCGGGCAAAGGCGGCGGGCTGCTGAATGTCGATCGCGGTAACCTGTTCCGCGCCGCAGGCGTAGGCGCCGAATACCACGTCCATACCCGAATTGCCGCAGCCGATGACCACCACTTTTCTGCCGATCTCCGGTCGCTGGCCGGCGTTGACCCGGCGGAGAAAATCCAGGTAGGGGATAATGCGTTCCCGACCTTCCCAGGGCGGAATCTTGGCGCGGTAGGCGCCGATGGCCAGAACGACATAGTCGAATTGCTCCTGCAGCTCCTGCAATCCGGCGGCGTTGATGGCGGTATTGAGCTTGAAATGAATGCCGGCGTTTTTGATCCGGTCGATCTCGGCGGTTACGGTGGCAGTATCGAGGCGTTCGCGGGAGACGGCCTGAACCAGCTTGCCGCCGATGCGGTCGTCGCGCTCGAAGACGGTGACGTCGAAACCGCGCAACCGCAGCAGCCAGGCGGCGGTAAGACCGCCGGCTCCGGCCCCGATTACGGCAATCCGGTGGTGGGAGTCGATCGGCGGCAGGGTCAAATTGACGAACGTGGACATTCGTCCCAGCCCCTTGATGTCGGTGGGCCGGTCGATGGTGCAGCGGCTGCATCCCTCCATGCAGAGGTTGGGGCAGACCGCGCCGCAGACCGAACCGGGGAAGGGGGTGTATTCGAGGATCAGCCGGTAGGCCTCCTCCAGCTTGCCCTCCCGCAACAGGTTGAAACGGGTTTGCGACGGAATGCCGGCCGGACAGTTGGCTTCGCACGGCGCCATAAAGACGGCGTTGAGCCATTCCGGCGTCCGCAGACGGTCGTCGCCACGGTTGACCAGATTGACGACCCGGCCGTCGTCGGGATAGATGTTGCCGAAAATTCCGCCGGGAATCCAGTGATTGCGCCGGAATTCGGCCATGCCGACGGTGACGCGGCCGGTCTGTTCCCGTTCTTGATAGGAAAGGGGAATGATCTCATGCCATTGGGACCAGTCTTCGAGTTCGGATTGCAGTTCGCCGCGGTCGATTTTGTGCAGAAAAACGGCCAGGTTGTCGCCCAGAAATTTCCGGTCGGCATCCACCAGTTCGAACACCCGGACGGTTGCGGCGATGCCGTCGGCATGGCCCCGGAAATAAACCGTGCCGCCGACCATGCCGACGCAGGCGCGGTCGCCCAGCACGGATTCCGCCGGTTCTGCGTCGACGCCGCAGACCACCGCGGTGCCGCCGCCCATGAATTCGAAGGAGAACGAGCCGGTGGTTTTGAGCACCCACAACTCGGGGGCGTCATAGGCCGGGTCGTGCTTCATCAGCGAGCCGGAACGGGTGCCGACGCGGCCGCCGATATAGATTCGGCCGGAAGCGGCGCAATGGGCGGTGGTGTCGCCGCTATCGCCTTTGACGATGATTTCGCCGCCGGAATTCAGCCAGCCGGTATCGGCCGGGGCGGAGCCTTCCACGACAATAGTGGTGCCGGCCATGGCCATCGAGCCCAGACGCTGGCCGGGGTTGCGGACGGTGAACTTCAGTTCGCCGTCGGGGCTCCAGAGCGGACCGCCGATATCATGTTGACCGCAGGCGTCGATCTCGAAGTCGCGTTCGCCCCGGGCCATGGCGGCATAGATTTCCTGCAACAGCGTCTGGGTTGACTGACGCCGGTTGCCTTCCACGGTTTTAAGATAAACACTCATAATATATTTCTCCGGGCCTGTTTCAGCAGGCGTATTGAATCGCCAGTTTGTCGGCTACGTCGCGGTCGATGGCGATCAGAGCGTCGGAACGGCCGACCGGCAGACTGCTGTTGCCGATCGGCGCCATCATTTTGCGCATCTCCCGGTCGAAGCTCAACATGTAATCGACAATGTTCCGTGCCGCCCGGTCGATATCCAGCCGCCGGACCAGTTTCTTTTCCTGCGTGGTGATCCCGGCCGGACACAACCCGGTGTTGCAGGCGTTGCAGCGGCCGTGATCGTTGCCGACGCATCCCATCAGTTGCAGCAGCAGTTTACCGATAAAGACGCCGTTGGCGCCGAGGCAGATCAGCTTGAAGGCGTCGGCCGCGGCGTTGCCGGTCATGCCGACGCCGCCGCCCGCCCAGAGCGGAATCTGGCCCTGACGCCCCTGGGCGACGGCGGCGTTGTAGCAGTCGCGCAGCTTGGACACGACCGGATGGCCGGTATGGTCGAGTGATATCTCATTGGCCGCTCCGGTGCCGCCCTGGATGCCGTCGAGCAGGTAGCCGCCGACGATGTTGTAGGGATCGCGAAGCAGATTATTGTAGATCGCCACCGAACTGGCGGTGGCGGCGGTCTTGATCGCCACCGGAACCCGGAATTTGAACGCCGCATTCATCGACAGGAACATCTTCTGCACCGACTCTTCGATGGAATATAACCCCTGATGGTTCGGCGGCGACAGCAGGTCGGACTTGGGTACGCCGCGCAAAGCCTGAACATGCGGCGCCACTTTGGCCGCCGGCAGCAGACCGCCGTCGCCGGGTTTGGCGCCTTGACCGATCTTGATGATGATGCCGGCCGGGTCCGTCACCATTTCCGGCATGGCGTTGACAATGCGGTTCCAGCCAAAATGGCCGGAGGCAATCTGCAGGATAATATATTTAAGGTAAGGCGATTTCATCAACCGGCCCGGAAGTCCGCCTTCGCCGGTGCACATCCGGACCGGCAGAT
>JAQUZV010000281.1 GCA_028691155.1 Victivallales bacterium | reverse complement strand
GCTGTTCACCGTGGCCTATTCGGGAACCGACGGCGGCCTGGTGATCGTGACCGCCGACGATCCGGGCATGGCCTCCAGCCAGAACGAGCAGGACAACCGCCGCTATGCCGTCGCCGCCGGGGTAACCATGCTGGAGCCGACCGATTCGCAGGAAGCTTACGACCTGACCATCAAGGCCTTTGAAATTTCCGAACAATGGCGGGTGCCGGTACTGTTGCGGGTCACCACCCGAATCTGCCATTCCAAGTGTATTGTCACGCGGCGCCGTGATCTGCCGGCCGCGCCGGCAATCGGCTTCGAACGCGACATCCAGAGTCGGGTTATGGTACCGGCATTTGCCCGCATCGCCCACCGCAAACTGCGCCGCAAACTGGCGGAAATTCAGGCCTATGGTGAAACGGCCATGACCACGGAAACCCCCGGTCGAAACCGTACCCTGGGCATTATCGCGTCCGGAATTTCGTATCAGCACTGTCGCGACGCCGCACCCGATGCCGGGATTCTGAAAGTGAACATGCCATATCCTACCCCGGTCGAAGCCATGCGCAAATTCGCCGCCGCCTATGACCGGTGCGTGGTGGTCGAAGAGGGCGACTATTTTCTGTGGGAAGCAGCCCGCATCGCCGGCATCCCGGCGGAAAACAAACCCGAGATGTATCGCTTCGGCGAACTCAACGTCACCCGGATTCGCCGGATTCTGGCCGGCGACACCACGCCGGAAGCCGAACCGCCCAAGGGAAAGCCGCCCCAATTGTGCATCGGCTGCCCGCACCGCAAAAGTTACGAATTGCTGCGGGACCTCGGGTGCATTGTTTCCGGCGACATCGGCTGTTACACCCTCGGGGTGATGCCGCCGTTCCAGGCCATCGACACCTGCGTCTGCATGGGCGCGAGTATCGGCGTCGGACTGGGTTTGCGCCACACGCTGCCGGAAAAGCAGGCGCGCAAAGTCGTCAGCGTAATCGGCGACAGCACCTTCATGCACAGCGGTCTGACCGGCATTGCCGAAATGGTTTACAATCGTCCGGCCACCGGCCATCTGGTCATCGTGCTGGATAACTCCACCACCGCCATGACCGGTTTGCAGGAACATCCGGGCACCGGGCGCAAGCTCGACCATAGCGTCGCGCCGCAGGTAATCATCGAAGACGTCATCCGGGCCATGGGCGTGGATCATGTCGACGTGATCGACCCCAACCGGCAGGACGAACTGAAAGCCCTGATCGAACAGCGGCTGGCGGCCAATGACACGGCGGTCATCATTGCGCGCCGGCCATGTCTGCTGGCCGCGGTCAAAATCAAATCCTACAGCCGGGCGCAAGCCTGAATTTTGCAGCGGAGAAATGAAAATGAACGATAAGGTAATTAATGTCACGTTTGCCGGAATCGGCGGACAGGGGGTACTCAAAGCCTCCGATATTCTGGCCGAAGCGGCGTTTCTGGCCGGATGCGACGTAAAAAAAAGCGAAGTGCACGGCATGAGCCAGCGCGGCGGTTCGGTCAGCAGTGAAGTCCGGTTCGGAAATCGGGTCAACAGCCCGATGGTTCCGGACGGCGAAAGCGATTATCTGGTGGTGCTGGCGACGGATCAGACGGAAGTGAACCGTCACAAGCTGTGCTCCGACGGCATGTTGATCACCCCGGACGACGTCAACGCAGACCAACTGGCCAACGCCAAGTGTCTGAACGTGGCGTTGTTGGGTCGCCTGAGCCGTCATCTCGGCATCAAAGAGGAATACTGGATTCAGGCCCTGACCGACAACCTGCCGACCAAGGTACTGGAATTGAACGTAAAAATTTTCCGGGAAAAAGCAGCCGCAGAGGCGTAACCATCCAACAAAGGGGTTTGCGATGAGGATCAAGCAACTTTCACTGTTCGTAGAAAACAAATCCGGCAGTCTGCATCAGGTTTGCAAGGTGCTGGCGGAACACCATATCAGTATCCGTACGCTGTCCCTGGCCGATACGGAGCAGTTCGGTATTCTGCGGTTGCTGGTCAAGGAATGGGAAGACGCCAAAAAGGTGCTGGAAGACGCCGGCTTCATCGTCAGAATCACCGACGTGTTTGCCATTCCGGTGGAGGATCGCCCCGGCGGTCTGGCCGAACTGCTGGAGATACTGGATCGCGGCGGCATGAATGTTGAATATATGTATGCTTTCACCTTCGGACGCCATAACCGGGCGGTAATCGTTTTCCGTTTCGAAGACCCGGATAAAGCCTGCAAGGTGCTGAAGGAAAACAAAATCGATGTCATCAAAACAGTTGATCTGTTTGATTGAAATCACAGCCGGCAGGAGTCTGAAATGAGTGAGTTTGTGGTGGAAAACCGGATCTGGGATCCGGCGGAGAGATTACCGAAGGAAGAATTGCGGGCGTTGCAGCTGCAACGCCTCAAACAATGTGTGGAACGTGCCGCGACAGTACCGTTTTACCGGGAGAAATTTGCCGCATCCGGCATTACGCCCGAGCGAATCAAATCCCTGGACGATCTGCAACGGTTGCCGTTCACGGTCAAAGCCGATTTGCGGCAGAACTATCCGTTCGGCATGCTGGCGGTGCCCCGGGCGCAACTGGCCCGAATCCATGCCTCATCGGGAACGACCGGCAAGCCGACCTTCTGCGGCTATACCCGCAACGACCTGAAACTGTGGTCCGAATTGTGCGCCCGGTTCCTTTATGCCGGCGGCCTACGACCGGAACACGTGGTCCAGATCGCGTTCGGTTACGGACTGTTCACCGGCGGGTTCGGACTGCATTACGGCATTGAACGGGTCGGCGCCGCCACCTTGCCGGCCTCGGCGGGAAACACCGATCGCCAGATCATGCTGATGCAGGACGTCGGCGTGGATGTGCTGATCTGTACGCCCAGTTATGCATTGAATATTGCGGAAGTATTACACAATAAAGGCATTCCGCCTGAATCGATGCAACTCAAATATGCCCATTTCGGCGGCGAACAGTGGACCGAAGCCATGCGCCGGGATATTGAAAGCAGTCTGAAAATACGCTGTTTCAACAATTACGGTCTGAGCGAAGTCATCGGCCCCGGCGTCAGCGGCGAATGCGCCGCCCGCACCGGAATGCACATCCAGGAAGATCACTTTCTGGTCGAATGCATCAATCCGCAGACGCTGGAACCGGTAGCCGAAGGCGAACGGGGCGAACTGGTTATTACCGCCCTGACCAAGGAAGCCATGCCGATTATCCGCTATCGGACCCGCGATCTGGCGTCGTTGTGCTGCGAGCCCTGCCCCTGCGGCCGGACCACCAAGCGGATGAGCCGGGTCATCGGGCGCAGCGACGACATGATGATTATCCGCGGCGTAAACGTCTTCCCCTCCCAGGTTGAAGAAGCGTTGCTGCGGGTGGAAGGAGCGGCGCCGCATTACCTGATTGAGGTATCACGTCCCGGCAATCTGG
>JAQUZV010000280.1 GCA_028691155.1 Victivallales bacterium | reverse complement strand
TTTCGGAAACGGTTTGCCGCGCCAGATCACTTTCCGTTGGGACAAATCGTAAATCAGCAGGGAACAATTTTCCGCCACCACCTTGCCGCCGCTGCCGGCCTCCACCGTGGTCCCCAGCAATATCAGGCGGTCATCGAGAGGCGCAAGGGCCGAAATCGATTCGTTGGGAGCCAGTTGTGACGATGGAACCACCTCGATTTTACCGGACGGCAGATCGGCGATCGCCAGCCCGCCACCGGTACAACCATATTCCGGCGTGCCGCCCATCAGTAGCGTTTTCCGGTTCGGGGTGATGGCCAACGCCGCCGGGCGGTTGATCTCCTGATTGCAAAAGCCGAAGAAATGCGGATTGGCATTCCGGTCCTGTTTCCAGGTCAAAGGTTCGCCGCAGCGATAATTGTAGATACCGCCATGGGTATAGGTGCCAATAAAGATATTGTCACCGGAACGCAACAAAACATTCCACTGCGGAATAATCGTCGTGCCGTGTTCGATCCTGCCAGTTCGGGGATCGAGAATAAAATTGCAATGCGGGAACATGGACGCCCCGACGATCGTACCGTCAGGAGCGTCGACCAGCCCTAGCAGCAGACTGCCTTCGCTGGGATAATCGAACGTCACCTTCACCGGCTCGGGATGCTCCGCATCGGTATAGCACAGATAACGTTGCGTCAGGGAAATATCGGTCAGCTTGCGGCCGGACGGGAAATCCTTGTGCCGCAACCAGGCGTTTCCGGTAATATTCACCGGAACCGGGGCGGCCTCCGGCGCCAGGCAAACCGCCGCCTTACCGCCTTCAAGCAGATACCAGTCGCCAAAGGTGTCCTTCTTCGGATCGCGGTTGCCCCGATCCGTCAAACGGCCGCGGACTTTACCGTCGGCATAGCGGCACACCTCGCCCATAGACGGATTGCGCCGTTTATCCTCCGGGATCAGTTTGACGATTTTGCGCTCCGGCGGATAGAAGCCGACAATCTGCCCCCGCGAGCTGCCGACGCCGATATAAATCCAGCCATCGTCGGCACCCGTCATCCGTTCCGGGTACTGCTGCCATGATTCCCGATTCAAAGGACCGTATTCGGTAAAAATCCGTTTTCCCGGGTCGAAAGAGGTCAGTTCGCAGTTGGGGTATGAGGCCATCCAGATCACACCGTTCCGATCCTGGTACATCGCCATGGTCAACTGCGAATTGGCGGTATGGTAAACCCCGGTGAATTTCTGAACGGAGGGGTCATATTCCAAAAACAATTTACCGTGCTGGGTATAGAAACGATTGTTCTTGGCCAGAAGGGAACTGTACGGGCAATCCCCGCCCGCCGGCACCGGGACAAAAGCGGATTCACCGGTCAACGCATTGATCTGCAACACCCCATACCCGCCGCGATGGTCCATCAACCACACCAGCACCACATCGCGGCCATGCCCGTCGTCGGCGGCAACATACCCCCGGCTGATGCTCAACGGCACCCCCACGCCCCAATCCTTATATCCTTCCGCCGCAGCAACGTGCGGAAACAGCCCCGCGAGCGCCACACACCCGGCCAACGCCAGTCCCAACCATAACCGTTTCATCTTTTTCGCCTTTGGTTATTTACTTTATCCGGAGCTGTTTTGCCCCTTATCCAACACAAAAAAACCGGCGCCGTTCCGATCCGCAACGAGACCAGTACGCGCAGGTTTATCGGCTTGCCGCCGATTGCCGCCCGGGCTATTATTCCCCGATCAGCTTAAAGGAGGAAACCATCACATCGGAATCCGCCGCGGCCCCGAACATCAATTTGATCGTGTCCGTCGTTCCCGGCAGGAAAGGGCCTTCCTTTTTCGTCTTGGTCGGCGGAATGACAAACGTCTTCCGGAACGTCTCCGGCTGGGCCGATACGGCAAAGGATTCGGTCATGATATAGATGGAACGGCCATGGTCATAGCCATAGATACCCAACTGCACCGTCCCTTTGCCGGAGGCCGTCATTTCCAGCGTCATCTTGTCGCCGGGCTGAACCGGAAACTCCTGAGTGTCCGAGTAAAGCTGGGTCGCCACGGTGGAGGTAACGATACGGAGATCGTTGCCGTCCTGACGCGGCTGCAGCGTCACCGTACCCCAGGGCTTGTTCCAGTCGCCCTTGTTCTGCTTCCAGCCGATAGGCAAACCGTCCTGGATCCGGGCAAAATTGCCGTTGCAGTCATTCGGCGACAGGAAGAGCGCCTGGTTGGCCAGATTGATGCTCCAGATATGGGATTCAACAACAAAGAACAGCCGGTCGCCCAACACTGCCCCCCCGTTGCGGATGCTCACCGGACTCGGCGCAATCGCGGTAATCGCACAGGTCTCCGGATTGAACTTGGCCACACTATGCCGCAGCAGCAGATAGTATTCCCCTTTATAGGTGAAAATATCCCGCGGTCCCTCATCATTGGCCACTTCCGAATAGCGACCGAAATCCTTTTTCGCCACCACCTGCCGCGTTTTCGGATCGAAACGGAACAGCATTTTCAGATTTTCAATCCCGATCACGCTACCGTCCGGCAGCTGCGTCAGGCAGGTAATGACTTCGCCTTTCGGGAACGGCTTGCCCTGCCACATCACTTTCCGCTGCGACAGACTGAAGAGCAGCAAAGAACAGTTTTTGGCCTTGGTTTCACCGCCGGTACCGCCTTCGATCGTCGTCCCCATCAGGATCAGGTCGTTATCGAGGGGCAACATGGCGGTAATCGATTCGTCCGGAACCAGTTGTTTGGAAGGCAGCACTTCCAGCTTGCCGTCGGCCAGATCGACAATCGCCAGTCCGCCGCCGGTACAGCCGTATTCCGGCGTGCCGCCCATCAGCAGCGTCTTTTTGTCGGGCATGACCGCCAGCGTCGCCGGACGGTTGATCTCCGGATTGCAGGCGCCGAAGAGGTGGGGGTTGGCGTTTTTGTCGTCTTTGATGCTCAACGGTTCATTGCAGTGGTAGTCGTAAATCCGGCCATGGGTATAGGCGCCGATATAGACATTATCGCCGGAGCGCAGCAAAATATTCCACTGGGACGTATAGTCGGTGCCGTGGTCGATCTTGCCGGTATCCGGGTGCAGCACAAAGTAGCAATGCGGAAACATGGAACCGCCGAAAATCGTCCCGTTCGGCGCATCGACCAGCCCCATCAGTTTCCCGCCTTCGCTGGGATAATCGAATTCCACCCGATGCAGCTTGAGTTTGGGATTGTTCGCATCCCGGTAAGTGAGATAACGGTGATTCAGGGAAATACCCGCCAACCGGCGGCCGGAGGGAAAGTCCATGTGTGCCAGACCCTGGTCGCGGGTAATGCATTCGTGTTGCAGTTCACACGTCGGCGGCGTCGTCGGCGTGGCCTTGCCGTCGGCGAGAATGAACCAGAAATCCTTGCCTTTCACGCCCTTCTAATCCTCGATCAACTGACTGGCCCGAATTTT
>JAQUZV010000279.1 GCA_028691155.1 Victivallales bacterium | reverse complement strand
CCATTGAGCGCCGGGGCGGCGGCGGCTATGGAGCTGCCGCCGCAGATGGAAGTGCCGACGCTTACCAGCCACCGGCAGTCGCGCTCCACTCCCAGCTTGCGTCCCAGCCAGACGCCGCCGCCGATGCCCAGTACGATTCCGGTGAAGGTGTAGATGAGAGCGTGGGCGCCGGCCTGCAATACCTGGGGCAGGTTCATGCCGAATCCCATCAGGACGATGGCCAGTGCCAGCAGGTGCGAGGTTAGTTTGGCGGTGTGGCGGGCCCACGGGTTGCCCCAGACCACGGCGATGGCCGCCCCGCTGATGACGGCGAGGCCGGGCAGATAGTGTTTGGCGCCGGCCGAAAAGTACGGCAGGATGCCGAAGGTCAGGGCGACGGCAATAAAAACGATCCGGGATAATGTCTTCATAAAAAATACTCCGTTTCAATGCGGTTTTCGGATAATTTACTTGACAGATTAAGAATTAAAAATAATTATATATTATATTTTAATAACTAAAACTTATATAATAAATACAGGCAACACATGATGATCGACAAACGGTTGCAGATATTCCAACTGATTTATGAATTGAAAAGTTTTTCCGCGGCGGCGGCCATGCTGGGGATGAGTCAGCCGAACGCCACGCAACAGCTCAAGAAGCTGGAACGGGAATTGGGCGTGCGGCTTTTCGAACGCGACACCCGGTCCATTCGGCTGACCGAGGCGGGCCGGCTGGTCAAAGACGAATTGCCGGCGCTGAATACGGCGGCGGCCCGACTGGCATTGAAATTGTCCGGATTGAAGGATCGGGTGCGGAGTTTTGCGCTCGGCGGGACCATGACCGCCGGCAACTTCATCCTTCCCGGTCTCATGGCCGGGTTTATGCAGCGTTATGCCGGGATCAATCTGCATCTGGCGATCGGCAACACCGTGACCATGGCGGAGAAGATTCAGCAAGGGGCGCTGGAGTTGGCGCTGGTGGAGGGGCCGTTCGACCGTAATTTGTTCCTGCACCGGAAACTGATGGACGACGAGTTGCTGGCCGCCGGTCTGCCCGGAAAACTCGGCGGCGACTTTGACCTGACGGAATACCTGCGCCGCCGCGGACGGATTATTTTGCGTGAACATGGTTCCGGCACCCGCTACTATTTCGACCGGTTCTGCCGCGAACATGGTCTGGAGGTGCCGGGAGCGTGTATCATTACCGCGCAGAGTTTCGAAGCCATCAAGCAACTGGTGCTGAGTGGGGTCGGCATTACCGTCATTTCGCCGGTGGCGTGCCGGGCTGAAACGGCGCAACGGCGTTTGGTCTGCGTCCCGTTTGCCGAAGGACGGATAAACCGGGAATTCAATTTCATCTATTCGGCGTCGAGCGATCCGGAACTGGTGGAAAAGTTCCTTCCTTTCAGCCGGACCCGCCTGCGGGACCTTGCCCCGGCCCCGGCGAAGCGTCCGGAGACGGGTTGACAGTTGCCGGACCGGATATTATCTTTATAAACAGGTGGATATAAACGGTTGCGGGTCCGTTGGGCGAGAAAGGGCCCGGGGATTGGCGCCGGAAACGGTGACGAAGCAATATAATTCAACCCGGAGGGAAGCGAAGATGATTACTCTTATCCCCGATTTGCCGGATCATGTGGTCGGCATCGTCGGCAGCGGAAAAATCACCGACCAGGATTACCGCACCGTGTTTATCCCGGCGCTGGAGGCGGCGCTAAGTCAGCACGATCGGGTCAATATTCTCTATGTGCTGGATCGCGACTACGCCGGTTTTACGGCCGGGGCTATGTGGGACGATACCTGGGAAGGGCTGATGCACCTGCGTTCCTGGGGTCGCGTGGCGGTGGTGTGCGACAGCGCGGTGATCAAGGATTTGTCCCGGGCCATGGGTTTTCTCCTGCGCATGCCGGTGCAGACCTATAAGCCGGAAGAGCTTGACACCGCCAAGGAATGGATCTGCGGGACGGTGTAACCGGCTTCAACCGGCATTTTCCCTTCCGGGGAGCACCGGGAATCGCAACTGCAATCACAATTCCAGGTCGTCCCAGGTAATGACTTCATCTTCGTGAAGATGGTGTTTCAGGCGCTTGCCGAGGGCCGAGGAGAGGTCCACCGGGGAAATGCCGGTACCGGGGCGTTTGATCGCCACCATGTTTTCGGTGAGAACGGTACCTGCTTTCAGATCGGCGGCGGCGGCCAGACTGCGGCGGGCGATGTCGCGTATTTCCCGTTCGCAGGGCACCATAACCTTTTCGCCGCTGCCCATGGCGGCTTCGACATTGCGGATCGCCAGCACCAACTGATGCAGTTCCTGCGGTTCGATCGACGCTTTATGATCCGGGCCGGCCAGGTTGCGGTTGAGGGTGAAATGTTTTTCGATGACCCTGGCGCCCAGCGCCACGGCGGCAATGGCGGCCTCGATGCCGACGGTGTGGTCGGAATAGCCGATCGGGATGTCGGCAAAGTGGCGCTGCATGGTCTGAATGGCGCGTAGATTGGCATCGGCAAAGGCCGTCGGATAGTTGGAGGTGCAATGCAGCAGCGTCAACGGCGGATAGGGACTGTCGGCGCCGGGGTGTCCGGCCCGGCGCAACAAGGCGACGGCCCGGTCGATCTCTTCCAGATTGCTCATGCCGGTGGACATGATGACCGGCTTGTTCTTACGGGCGATATGAGCCAGCAACGGTAAATTGGTGATCTCCCCGGAGGGGATTTTATAGAGCGGCACCAGATGGTCGAGGAAATCCACGCTGTCGTGATCGAACGGGGTGGACAGAAACAGGATGCCGACGGTATCGCAATATTTTTTGAGTTTTTCGAACTGTTCGAATGACAATTCCAGCTTTTTGGACATCTCCAGGTGACTGCCGCCGCAACCGGTATTTTTTTCCTGATAACCGGCTTTGCCCACGTAACGGGTCATCACCTGTTCGGAAATATAGGTCTGGAATTTGACCGCATCGGCGCCGGCGCTCATGGCCACATCGATCAGTTCCTTGGCCATTTCCATGCAGCCGTTATGGTTGACGCCCGCTTCCGCGATGATAAATACCCGATCTTTCATCTTCCCAATCCCCTATGGTTGTCCGTCCCGGTGCGATATGACAATTTATACGCCGCAATGCTTCATATTGGCCCCATGCTGCTTTTGGGCGGTTGTAAATATTGAAACCGGGATTACAATAATTTCTGTTGAGCATTATACATGTCCCGTTCACGATTTACAATCGCAATTACCGCGGAGAAAGTATGGGAAGACGAAAAATCTGCGTGATTACCGGAACCCGGGCGGAATACGGCCAGTTGACCCGGATCCTGGCGCTGGTGCGCGACAATCCGCAACTGGAGCTGCAACTGGTGGTTACCGGGATGCATCTGGCCCCGGAATTCGGGTTGACGTATCGGGAAATCGAACAGGACGGCTTTGCGATTACCCGCAAGATTGAATTG
>JAQUZV010000278.1 GCA_028691155.1 Victivallales bacterium | reverse complement strand
TCTGGAAATTACATTAAACTCGTACTCTTGCCTTATATAATAATGGCCCGACAGAAATTCAGCAAGAGCCGTAATCCGATTTTCCGCCGCAATGGAATTTCCACCCCGATGCCATTTCCGCAGCGTGGGGCAGCTTTCCGGTGCAGACGCATCGGAATCATCGGCGGCTCGGATACCCGCGGTTTCCAACCCGTTTTCAGGGCCGAATCAAGGTTGCCGCTTTCAGATCGAGGAAGATCCCAACCGCGAAGATACAAAACGCCCGGGCATTGCCCGGGCGTCTAAATCCGATAATTATTTGGAAGAAGTCACGTAGTTCGGCGCATCCTTGAGCATCGTCACATCGTGCGGATGCGCTTCGATCACTCCGGCGCCGGTAACCCGAATCAATTTGGCCCGGCGATGAAATTCATCGATATTACGCGCCCCGATGTAACCGCAGGAATAACGCAGACCACCAACAAACTGACACAGCACATCACTGACCGGACCGCGGAACGGCACCAACCCTTCAATGCCCTGCGGCACCAGCTTCTTGTCATCATCGACATCGGACTGGCCGTAGCGTTCGCGGCTGCCCTTGCCGTGCTTCATGGCTTCCAGACTGCCCATGCCGCGATAAATCACATAACGGCGTCCCTGATGCAACGTAACTTCCCCGGTACTTTCGGCCGTTCCGGCCAGAGCCGACCCCATCATCACCGAAGAAGCCCCGACCGCAATCGCCTTGGCCACATCGCCGGATTGTTTGATGCCGCCGTCGGCAATGACCGGGATGCTCTCGCCGACCGCCTTTTTCACCTGGTAAACCGCGCTGACCTGAGGCACACCGACCCCCGCCACCACCCGGGTGGTGCAGATCGAACCGGGACCGATGCCGACTTTAATCCCGTCGGCGCCGGCACGGGCCAACGCCAGCCCGCCTTCCGCCGTCGCCACATTGCCGGCAACCACATCGATCCGGTCGCCGTACTGTTCCTTCAGCAGTTTCACGGTCTCGATCACGCCCTTGGAATGGCCGTGAGCGGTATCCAGAACCAAAACGTCAACCCCGGCATTGACCAGCGCTTCCACCCGTTCCGTTTCATACGGTCCGATGGCGGCGGCGACCCGCAGTTGATGATGAGCATCGCGGTTGTACAGCGGCTGATCTTTCTCAATCAGCGTTTTGACGTCGTTGAAGCTGTAAAGGCCGACAAGGTAATGGTTTTTATCGACAATCGGCAATTTGCCGACTTTCTTTTTGATCATGATGTCATAGGCTTCCGACAGCAGCGTTTCGCGTTCGGAGAATACCACGTCGGTCGTCATGATGTCGCGAATCGGAATGTTGGTCGAAGTCAGGAATTTGATATCGCGCGAAGTGATGATCCCCAACAACCGGCCGTCTTCCTCGGTAATCGGAAACCCGGAAAAGGAATAGCTTTTTTCATTCTTTTCTCGCAGCATTTCCGCCACGGTCTGGTCCGGTCGAAAGGTGATCGGATTGCGGATCAGGCCGTTAAGGTAGTGTTTGACCAGTTTGACTTCCATGGCCTGCCGCGCCACGGAAAGATTTTTGTGAATAACGCCGATCCCGCCCAGGCAGGCCATGGCGATCGCCATTTTGCTTTCGGTCACGGTGTCCATGGCCGCGCTGGCAAAGGGAATGTTCAACTGGACATTACGGGAAAAAAATGAGGAAACGTCGGATGTGGCGGGCAGAAAATCCGCATACTGGGTAATCAGTGAAATGTCGTCGAACGTTAATCCTTCAAATTTAAAGGCCTCCATAAATTCATTGATATACTTGTTCATCTGCCTGGCGTCTCCCTGATTATGCCGTGATCAATATCTCCCGAAAAAAAGGAAAAATCGACGGGTATTTTAACGATATAAAACAAGTAATATACACCCGCCGGCGATAATTTTAAAGTCATTCTCCAATAATTTTTACCAGAACTCTTTTGCGCCGCCGACCGTCGAATTCGCCGTAGAAAAGCTGTTCCCACGGCCCCAGATCCAGCTTGCCCGCGGTGACCGCCACCACCACCTCGCGTCCCATGATGGTACGTTTGAGATGGGCGTCGGCATTGTCCTCGCAACCGTTGTGAGCATACTGCTCATAGGGTTTTTCCGGCGCCAGTTTCTCCAGCCAGCGCTCAAAGTCGGCATGAAGTCCGCTTTCATCATCGTTGATGAAAACACTGGCGGTGATATGCATGGCATTGCAAAGCAGCAATCCTTCCCGGATTCCGCTTTGCCGCAGACACGCTTCCACCTGCGGCGTAATGTTGATCAGTTGCCGCCGCGACGGTACATTGAACCATAATTCCTGACGATAGCTTTTCATTTCCAACTCCCTGAAATTCCATATTCCGACGCCCCGACGCCAATGGCCGCCATGGCCGCGAAAGCCCGATTACGGCAAGGGTCCCGATCTCATCTCCCGGCCCGCTCACTGGCCGGAACCGCTGCCTTGATTGCCTCCCCCCTCCCCGACCGCCGAACCGCCGGCTTCATCCGGCAGATCGTAAAACCCCTTGCGGTAGCACCGCTTCAAATCACACGAGGCCAGAATGGCCACAATCCGTTCCGACGCCCCGCCGTCGCCATAGGGATTGACCGCCGTTGCCAGTCGGCGGCGATAGGCATCCGACTCCAGCGTGGCAAAAGCACGATGAATCGCCGTCGGCTCCGCCGCGCAATCGATGACCGAAGCACTGCGAAGCCGCCCCTGCTGCCGGTCGCCGATGTTGATCGACGGCGTCCGGAAGGTCGGCGCCTCGACAATGCCGCTGGAAGAGTTGCCGACCAAAGCGTCCACCAGTGACAACAGCGACAAAAAACGCCGGTATCCCAACGAGGCGAATACCGCCGCCTTATCCGGACGCGAAGCCACAAAAGCCTGAATCCGGGCGGCAATTTCACGCCCGCCGCAGTCGGCATTGGGCAAGGTGAAAATCAACCGGGATTCCGGCCGGGCGTCAAGCTCCGGCAACAGCATTTCGAACTGGGCCGCCGCCGCCGCGGGAGAAGAACGGGTCGGCGGATGAAAGGCAATCAGATAGTTGTGCCGGGCCAGCGGAAACCCCAGACTCGCCTCCAGTTCCCGACGGGAAAGCAGCGGCGTATGGAGAATAACATCCACCGCCGGATCGCCGACGGTAAACACCATTTCCGGTCTTTCCCCCATCTGAATAATCCGGCGGCGATACGGTTCCGCCGCGGGAAAATGCAGCGAGGCCATCTTGGTGACGGCGTGACGAATGGCATCGTCGAACGCCCCCAGGGTAATTTCGCCGCCGCTGATATGTGCCAAAGGAATATTGGCGAACATCGCCGCCGTCGCGGCCGCCAGAATTTCAAAACGATCGCCCAGCACCACAACCAGGTCGGGACGGAGTTCGGTCAAGGCTTCGGCGAAAGAGATCAATCCCAGCCCGGTCGCCTTGCC
>JAQUZV010000017.1 GCA_028691155.1 Victivallales bacterium | reverse complement strand
GCACAGTTCGGAACGCTCAATTCGAATCCGTGGTTCAACTTTGTGATCGCGGCGGTTTTTTTGCTTCTGGCGTTGGCCATGTTCGGCGTCTTCAATCTGGATTTTTCCCGTTTCGGGGCCGGAATCAATGCCCGGAATATGGAGAAAGGGCGTCTGGCGGCGGTCTTTTTACTGGGCATTGTGGCGGCGCTGCTGGCGGGAGCCTGTGTGGCGCCGGTGGTGTTGGCGGTGCTGGTCTATTCGGCACAGCTTTACGGCGAAGGCAATTGGGGGGCGTTGCTGTTGCCGTTGTTGTTGGGGGTGGGCATGGCGTTGCCGTGGCCGTTGCTCGGGGCCGGCATGAGTGTTTTGCCGCGTCCAGGACGGTGGATGACGGGGGTTAAATATGTCTTTGGCGGTCTGATTGTTCTGTTGGCGGCGTATTATGGTTATATCGGCTGGAACAACCTGCCGTTGCCGTCGCGGGCGGTGGCGTCGCAGGAAGAGTTCAACCGTCTGGCGACCGGTTTGGCCCAGGCGCGGCGCGAAGGCAAGCCGGTTCTGATCGATTTTTGGGCGTCCTGGTGCAAGAATTGTCTGGAGATGAACCGTTCCACGTTCAAAGATCCGCAGGTGACGGCGGCATTGCGGCATTTCAAGGTGATCAAGTATCAGGCCGAAGATTTCTCGGCGCCGCAGACCAAAGCGCTGCTGGAACATTTCCAGGCGCCGGGATTGCCGTTTTTCGTGATTTTGCAACCCCGGGGGCAGACGCAATGAATATCTTTCGGATTGTCCCGCAAGAAAAAGAGGTATGACGATGATGAAGTTGCGTCCGTTGGGAACCAGATCGGGGTTTCAGGTTAATCCGGTCAGTATCGGGGCGATGCGTTTCCCGACCGATGTGGTGGAGGCTGTCGGCCTGATTCGTCACGCCATCGATTGCGGTCTGGTCTATATCGATACCAGCCGCGGTTATGGCGAATCGGAATTTGTTCTCGGCCGGGCGCTGAAAGACGGTTATCGCGACAAAGTGATTCTCTCCAGCAAGTGTTCCCCCTGGGTGAAAAAGGTTCAGGACGGCGATGACGGTTCCGCCGCCTCCGTACGCCGCCGGATCGAGGAAACGCTGGTACGGCTGGAGGTCGATTATCTCGATTTCTATCAGGTATGGAATATCAACAGTCCGGAAACCTGGGCCACCGCCACCCGTCGGGGCGGGATGGTGGACGGCATTCGCGCCGCCATGGCCGAGGGGCTGGTTCGCCATACCGGTTTTACCACCCATGAGGACCCGCAGCGATTGCTGGGATATCTGGATCGGGCCGATTGGGCCGAAGTGATTCTGGTCAGTTACAATCTGTTGCAGCGGGATTATGTGGCGGTTCTGGCCCGGGCTCATGAACTGGGCATCGGTACCATTGTCATGAATCCCTGCGGCGGCGGCTGTCTGGCCGAAAACAGTGCCGTGATGATGTCGCTGGCGCGTGAAGTCGGGGCCGCGTCGGTGGCCGAGTTGGCGTTGCGCTATGTCTATTCCAACCCCGACGTGGATACCATGCTGTGCGGGATGACCCGGATTTCGGATGTGGATGATTCGGCGGCGGCGGTGGCACGCGGAGCTTTCACTCCGGCGCAACTGGAAACGATCGAACGTTTTTTCCGGGAGCATTCGCGGGAGAAGGTTAAATTCTGTACCGGCTGTAATTACTGTATGCCCTGTCCGGCGGGCATCAATATTCCCGGCATTATGGGGTTGATTTACAAGGACCGGGTGCTGGGATTGCGCCGCAGCGCCATGGCTGAATACCGGCACGAATGGGTGATCGGCCGTCCCGCCGACCAGTGTTTGAAATGCGGGGCCTGCGAAAAGAAATGTACCCAGCATCTCGGTATTATGGCGGAAATGGCCTATGCGCACCGGACTTACGGCGTAAAATAGGGAAGAAGGCTATTTCCGGTGCTCGTTTGGGGACCCATGAATCGGGGTTATTTGCCGGAATTTTCTTCGGTGGCCGGGAGGGCATCGTTTCTGACCGATACGCCGTTTTTGACCGCCGGTTCGCGGTCGGCGTCGGTCATTACCTGCAAGGTCGCCCGGGCCGCCGCGCGGTCGCGTTCCGGCATCAGGGCGAGGGCTTGCTTCTGCGTGGTGATGGCAATGTCCGTACGGCCCAGAAAAAATTCCACCCGGGCCATGGCCGCCAGACAGGAAGCGCGTTCCGCCGCCGGGGCTCCGTCCGGGAGGTTTTGCCACGCGGCGTTGGCGCATTGCGACAGCAGGGGCACCGGGGTCATTCGAAACGGCAGCCGATCCAGCATAAACCAGGTCAGTGCCGTCAGGACGGCGCTGTCTTTTTTAAACTGCCGGTAAGTGGCCTCGAGTTCGCGGCGAACTTCTTTGCCGGTGGGGTCGGTGCCTCGCAGCAGCAATTCCAATTTCAGGAAATGCAACTGGGACAAGTTCGGATTGCGGGCGATAAGTCGGGTCAGAACCGCAACGGCTTCGTCCTGACGGCCATTGCTTTCATAAATGAACATCAGTGTCCGCAATGCAAAACCGTCGCCGGGGTCTTCATCCAGAATATCATTGCCGGCCCGAATGATCCGGCTGATGTTGCCGGATTGCAGCGCGGTGGTCAGGGCGAGATGGTAGCGGTACAGTTTTTTGGCCTGGTCCGGACGATATTTTCCGGTTGCAATACGGGCGACGGCCCCGGGCAGATCGATGACTTCGCCGGCCCAGAGGATATTGCGGTCGGCGGCGATGATGAAAGCCTTGGGAAAGATATTTTCGCCCGGCATATAGGCCATGACGGTTTTATCTTCTTTATCGACGGCGATGCTGAATCGGGGAGCGGGGCCTTTGGCCAGTTCATTTTGCAAACCCTGCCCTCCCTTTCGGGCCAGAGCGACAATTTCCCGTTGCGGATATTTTTCTTTCAACCGGTTCAAGAGGTCTACCGACGCCGCTGCCGCCGGGGTCCAACTGCCCCAAATGACCACGACACGATAGTATGGGATGGTCTCGGGCTCCGGCGACGGCGGCGGTGGTTGCAGAGTGATTTCGGGACCGTGTTGCCATTGGGCAATGGTGAGTTTGGGGGCCTGGTCGCCGGGGCCGAGCGCCCGCAGCCACGGCGTGGCGATGACTGCCAACAACAGAGAGGAGAATATCTTTTTCATCATCATTGTTTTGTTACCGGTTAAAATTCAGTTATCGGTCGATGCTGTTGCATACCACTACACCGCCGTTCGACAAAATGCAATGGCCGAAGATGCTGTTGTTCCGGATCGGCAGCCGTAATGAATGATCGAACCGGCGGTGATGCGACCGGTTCGACCACCGGTTATTCGGCGGTGGGCGAGGGGGGCGGCATGGTTATTTTTTGATTAAAACTGGAGAGAAAATGATTCCGGCGGCTTGTCATTGTGAAAATGCAGTGTAACTTGTTAGGTTTATGAATTTTTTTTGAGTTTTAGACTAAATCAGATAAAAAATGAGGTTGATGAGATGATGGGAAACTTGATGATGATCGGAGAGGCGGCCGGAACCGGTGCGGCGCCGGCACCGGGTGGTATGAACAACATGGCATTGATCGGTTGGATCGGCATTTTCGGAGTGATGATTTTCCTGATGTTCCGCAGCCAGCGCAAACAGCAGAAGCAGCGGCTGCAAATGTTGGATCAGCTGAAAGCCGGCGACCGCGTGTTGACCTCGGGGGGGATTTACGGCAAGATTCTCAAAGTCAAGGAAAAATCGTTTCTGGTGGAAATTGCCGATAAGGTGGAAGTGGAAATTTCCAAGGGCGGCATCGGCGGTGCGGTCGGCGCCGAAACCGAGAACAAGTAACCAGCAACCAGCAATCAGGAGAAGAAAGGTCGTAACGTCATGAACAAAAAACCGGTATTGCTGAGATCAATTCTGGCGCTGGCGGTAATTGCCGTTTTCGCGATTTCCATTTATCCGCTGCATCAACGTGATTTTTTCACTACGTTCCTGGAAGTGGTCGGGAAGCCCGATGCCAAGATCAAAGAAGTGGTCGCGTTGGCTCAGACCAAAAAAGCAAAGGACAAGAATCTGTTCGATTCCATTGCGGTGGAGCAGGCGGCTTCCGAACTGGGCGTTAACCTGTGCGATTATGTCAAGTTCAAAGGGATAAGCAATAACCGGGACGTGATCAGTCTGGTCCGGAAGCGGGCCGCCAGTTCCATCCGGTTGGGGCTTGACCTGAACGGCGGGGTGGAATTTATCCTGAAATTGAGTCCGGAACAGAAGGGCGAAGTAACGGCGGGCGAGAAGATCAAGGAATCGGAGAGTACCGATTCGATGGGGAAAAAGCGCGATATTGCCATTGAAATTCTGCGTAACCGCCTGGAACAGCAGAATATCTACGAAATGGAAATCGCGCCGGCCGGGGATAATTATATTTCGCTGAAAGCCCCGATCGTCGCCAAGGACGAAAAACTCCGGCTCTATAATCTGATCAAGATGTCGGCCAAAATGCAGTTTCGGCTGGTGCATCCCAACAACAAAGTGCTGATAGAAAAATACCTGGCCGACCCGAAGACTTTCAAAGTTCCGCCCGGCTATGAACTGATGGAAAGCACCAATATCAATACTGAAGGCAAGCGCCCGGTTCATGAGTATTATCTGGTTTCCAAACGGGTGGAAATGGGGGGCGAAAATGTGGTCGAAGCTTTTCCGACCCAGGACGAATTCGGTCGCCGTCGGATTATTCTGCGCTTCAATATGGCCGGGTCCAAACAGTTCGGCAATGTGACCCGCCACAATATCGGTCGATTGCTGGCGATTGTTCTGGATAATAAGCTTTACAGCGCTCCGCAGATTCAGTCGGCGATTGAAGGCAACGGGGAAATCACCGGTAACTTCTCCCGGGAAGAAGCGGAAACCATTTCCCATGCCCTGGTCGGCGGCAGTTTGCCGGTGAAGATCGAAATCGAAGCCGTATTCGATACCGACCCCACGCTGGGACTGGAAAATATTCACAATGGCATTTATGCCGGGATTTTTGCCACGCTGCTGGTTATTCTGTTCATGGGCGTTTATTACCGCCGGGCCGGGATTGTGGCGGATATTGCCCTGCTGGTCAATATTTTGTTGTTGCTGGGGGCGATGGCGGCTTTCCAGTGTACGCTGACGTTGCCGGGTATCGCCGGGATTATCCTGACCATCGGGATGGCGGTGGACGCCAACGTGTTGATCTATGAACGCATTCGGGAAGAACTGCGATCCGGCAAGAGTCTGGCCAATGCCATCAACATGGGTTATGAACGGGCGTTTTCCACCATTCTTGACTCCAACCTGACCACCTTGTTCACCGGGATCATCCTGATGACGGTCGGGACGGGGCCGATCAAGGGATTCGCGGTAACGTTGACCATCGGTATTGTCACCAGTATGTTCTCCGCGCTGTTCATTACCCGGTTGCTGTTCGATCTGATGGAACGCTGGTTCCGGTTAAAGACCCTGCCGATGTTCCAGTTTTTCCGGGATACGAAGTTCCAATTCATGGCGCATGTCAAACCTTTCCTGATCCTGTCGTCCGTTTTGCTGGTGTTTTCACTGGCGGTGATGGGTATTCGCGGCCGGGATATGCTGGGGGTGGATTTTACCGGCGGTACGGTGATTTCCTTCAATTACGACAAATATCTGCCCAAGGAAGATATTACCAAGGTGTTGGAGAAGGCCGGCTTTCAGCCCAAGGTCACTTATAAAACGTCGACAATCGGCGACAGCAGCAAGAAAAAGCTGGAAATCCTGATTCGGGAAAGTGATCTGAGCAAGAGTTCCGCCGATGCCGGGACCCCGAAGGAACGCATTGAGCATATCCTGCATCAAAGCTATCCCGATGCCGGGTTCAAAGGCGGGGCGGAAACTTCGATCGGCGGTTTGATCGGCTGGGAATTCACCAAAAAGGCGCTTCAGGCGGTGCTGTTGGCCATGTTGAGCATGATCATTTACATCACCGTGCGTTATGAAATGATTTTTGCGATGGCGGCGGTAGTGGCTATGCTTCATGACGCCCTAATTGCCACCGGGATTTATCTCTTCCTGGGCATGGTGATGGGCGGCCATGAAATCACCCTGTCGGTAGTGGCGGCAATTATGACTTTGATCGGTTATTCCGTCAATGACACGGTGGTAATTTTCGACCGTATCCGTGAAACGGTACGGCTGAATCCGAATGTGCCGTTGAATGTGAATATCGACAACAGTGTCAATGCCACTTTGAGCCGAACCATTCTGACCTCGGTGACGACGATGATCGTTGTCGCCGTTATGCTGCTTACGGGCGGGACGGCAATCCGCGATTTCGTGTTGATCATGTTCATCGGGATTATCATCGGGAGCTACTCCTCGATCTTTATCGCCAGTCCGATTGTTTCGTACTGGCATCGGAAGACCGGTCGGGCCGTACATCTCTAATGGTCTGAATCGACAAGATATTCCGAGACCCGCTGCGGCGGGTCTTTTTTTTTGTTCCGGGAACAGATGAACCGTAAACTGGTCTGGTATCTGCGTAAATGTTCCGATAAAAGTTGGAAATATCAACGGGAAACGGTAAGGACGGTGAACGGTTATGAACGGTGTCTTCGGTAATCTTCTGAGTGCCCTGGTTGAAATCTGGAAGAATATCGGTATTGCGCAGAAGGTCAGTATTATCCTGATTGCTCTGGTCAGCATGGGGGTGGTCGGGGGCATTTTGTATCTGGGATCGCGTCCGGACTGGCGCATATTGTATTCGGATATGGACAATAAGACCGCGGCGCAGGTGTGTGATATCATTCGTGACAACAATATTCCGATGAAGATTACCAATGGCGGAAAAACCATCATGGTTCCGAGCCGGAATGTCTATGATCTGCGCCTGAAAACGGCGGCGGCGGGAATTGCGATCGACCGCAAAGGGAGCGGATTCGAGCTGTTCGACAACATGCGTCTGGGGCTGACCGACCGGCAGCAGAAAGTGGCATATCAGCGGGCGATTCAGGGCGAGCTCCAGCGTATGATCAGTGAAATTCCCGGCATTGCCGATGCCCGGGTGATGGTTACCATGCCGACCAAGACGGTTTTCAACAAGGGCGCGGGGCGGCCGACGGCCGCCATTATGCTGGTGATGGCCCGCGGGGCGGCGATTGGCGGAGAACAGGTCAACAGTATCCGTTATCTGGTGGCCGGGGCGGTGCCGGGAATGACACCGGCGGATGTCACCATAACCGACAATCGCGGTCGACTTTTGCGACGGCAGCAACAGGACAACGCGGATATGGGAGGCGATCCCGGTTCGCGTCTCGAACTGACGCAGCGCATGGAAGAGGATTTGAAGGAAAAGGCGGAGGCGATTTTACGTCCGATCGTCGGCACCGACAATGTGGTGGCCATGGTGTCGTGCGATTTCGACTTTGAGAAAATCGACCGGGTGGTGGAAACGATCAATTCCGAACAGGCCACCGTCATTTCGGAAAAAACCGTGACTGACGATTCCCAGCGCAACGGCGCTTCCCGCGGTCAGGCGGCCGGCGCCGCTGCCGCCCGGAATGCCACCGATCAGGTTGAATTGGCCGTGGGGGCGCCGGAAAATGAATTGGGACGGCAGAAGAATATGTCGGAACAGCGCAAGACCGTGGAACGGCAGTTTGTCGTGCCCAAAAGCATGGAGAAGATTTCCAGTAACGGCGGTCGGATCAAGCGTCTTACCGTGGCGGTGACGATCGGTCAGAACAAGGACGGCAAATCCTGGAGCGATCAGGAAATGGCTTCGTTTGAGAAATTGGTCGCGGCCGCGGTCGGAGTGGAAAATTATCAGATCGACAAAGGCGTGAAGCCGGTTACGGTAACTCAGATGCCGTTTTTGAAACCGGCGCCGCCGCAACCGGTGGCCGTGCCGTGGTTCGAGCGGATTATGGAACAGTTGAACACCTTCGGCGGTTCCGGATTGATTCGTCCGGTGGGGGGCATCTTCCTGTTGCTGCTGCTCTATTCGATCTTCCGGAAATATTTTTCCCGGGCGGCGACGGTGGCCGGGGTGGATATGGAGCGCGGATTTGACCACGAACTTTACGGTGAAGGAGGCGTCGGCGAGGAGCCGGCGTTGGATTCGGGACAGCAGGCCAAGGCGCTGGAGAGTGCCGGTGAGGCGTTGCAGAACCGAATGAAGGCCACGCCGCAGTCAATTGCGGAGTTTATGGAAAACTGGATGGCACAGGGGTGATAGGCAATGGCTTTCGGCAATAATTCAGTAGTAGACAAAAGTAAAACGCAGAAAATGCGGACGACGAAAAAGCTGGCTATTTTTTTCGCCTCGATTCCCACCGATAAATCGATTGAAATCATGAAGCATTTCAAGCTTTCGACTCTGGAGGCATTGACCGCGGAAATCCGCAGTCTGGGCACCATCGATACGTCGATTCAGGAGGCGGTGTTTGCGGAGATTTCGGAACGGGTTTCCAAAGGCGTGGCGCATAACTCCGGCGGCGACGAGGTGGCGAAGGCGATCCTGTCCGGGGTGGTCGGCGAGGAAGAGGCATCGCGGATGCTGGAGCGGTCCAAGCCCAAACGGCCCAAGCCGTTTTCGTCGATTACCGGAGTAAGCGCCCAAGACCTGGCCACCATTCTCTCCCATGAACAGCCGGCCACGGTGGCCATTGTGCTGAGTTTTTTTCCCCCCAAGAAAAGCGGCGAGATTCTGGCTTTTCTGGAAGAGGGCGTTCGCGACGAAATCGTCATCCGTCTGGCCAAGGACCGGGTGGCGGATATGGATATTGTCGAACGGATCGAACGGATGCTGGTGGAAAAAGTCTCTTCTTCGATCAATACCAGCGAAGAGGAGGAGCGCAGCAATCTGGGCGGACCGGAGTTTGTGGCGGAACTGTTTCAGGGTGTGGACAAGAGTCTGGAAGAGGAACTGATGGTGTCGTTGCAGGAGGATTCGGTGGAACTGGCCAATCAAATCCGCGATCTGATGTTCACGTTCGAGGATCTGATCAAACTCGGCGATCAGGATATTCAGAAAGTATTGCGGGAAGTGTCTTCGCCACAGTTGGTGGTGGCGTTGCGTGGCGCCGATCCCGAGGTGACGGATAAGATCATGAGAAATCTGTCGAAACGGGCCCGGGAAAATCTGGAAGAAGAAATGGAGCTTACCGGGAAACTCAAAAAGAGTGAAGTGGAGGCGGAGCGCAAGGGCATTGTGGGCATCGTGCGGAATCTGGAAGCGTCCGGTGAGATTCAACTGTCCGCCGCGGAAGAAGAGGATGTTTATGTCTGACGGCAAGAAATTTCGTTTCTCCGACCGGGTTTCTTTTGTAACCGAATATGGCGGCAACGTCTTTATCAACGACAAGGCCCTGGTGGAAGAAGATGCCCGGGCGGAAAACCGGGAACGGGAAGTGTTGCAACAGCAATCCTATCAGCAGGGGTGGGCATCGTGTGCCGCCGCCAAGGATCGGGAAATTGCCGCCCTGCAGCAGAAATTGCGGGAATGGCAGCAGGAATTGCCGCAGGCCCTGAATCGTTACTTTGCCGAACTGGAACGCCAGTTGAGATCCGAGACGGTGACACTGGCGTTTCGACTGACGGAAACGATTATCGGCCGGGAAGTGACCGACGCCGCCAACCGGCGGCGGATTCTCGATCAGGTGCTGGCCCAGGCGGGCGAGATGGTCCGGGGCGAGCTGTTCGTCAATCCGGAAGTCGCCGCCTCGTTGCAGCAGGATACCGCCGGTATCGGCAGCGGAATTACGGTGATTTCCGACCCGGCATTGCGCCTTGGCGAGGTCCGGCTGGTGGGCAATATGGGGATTGTGGACGGGACCTTTTCCGCCCGGCTGGAGGCGCTGCGGGAACATATCGAGCAACAGTTTTCGGCTTCGGGTGAAGACGGTGAAGCCCGGGAGGACGCCACGGTATGTTGAATCCCCCCCGGATGGAAGGATTTTCCCGGACTTTGCGATTGGATCCGGCGTGTACTTTCCGGTCGATCGGGCTGATCAGCAAGGTGGTGGGACTGACGATCGAAGCCAAGGGGCCGTCCTGTTCCATCGGCGATCTGGTTCGGATCGAAACCGGTGGCCGCAACGGCGGAGAGTGTCTGGCCGAAGTGGTGGGATTTCGCGATGACCGGGTGCTGCTGTTCCCGCTGGAGGAGATGTCCGGCGTGCGCAGCGGCGACAAGGTGTTGCGGGTGAGCGGCGGATTGCGGATTCCGGTGGGGCCTGGTCTGCTGGGACGGGTTCTGGACGGTCTGGGCCGGCCGATCGACGGCAAGGGTCCGGTGGTCGCGACGGAATACTGGCCGGTGCATCGCCCGGCGCCCAATTCGATGCTGCGGACCAGAATTGCCGAGCCGTTGCCGACCGGAGTGCGCTGCATCGATGCAATGACGACCTGCGGCAAGGGACAGCGAATGGGGATTTTTGCCGGCAGCGGGGTGGGAAAAAGCTCCCTGATCGGCATGATCTGCCGCAATTGCCGGGCTGATTTGAATGTGGTTTCGCTGATCGGCGAACGCGGCAAGGAAGTACGGGATTTTATCGAAGATGCGTTGGGCGAAGAGGGTTTGCAGCGTTCCGTTCTGGTGGTTTCCACCTCCGACAAATCGCCGATGCAGCGGGTCAAGGGGGCGGAAACGGGAATGGCGATAGCGGAATATTTCCGGGACCGGGGCCGTGATGTGATGTTTGTGATGGATTCGGTAACCCGTTATGCCATGGCGCAGCGGGAAATCGGTCTGGCCGTCGGCGAACCTCCGGCGACCCGGGGTTATCCCCCGTCGGTGTTCAGCATGATGCCGGCGCTGCTGGAACGGGCCGGGACCGACCGGAACGGCAGTATTACCGGTTTTTTTTCCGTATTGGTGGAAGGCGACGACATGAACGATCCCATTGCGGATACCGCCCGCGGCATTCTGGACGGCCATGTGGAACTGTCGCGGGCATTGGCGGCGCAGGGGCATTATCCGGCTGTCGACGTCCTGACCAGCATCAGTCGGGTGATGTCCGGCGTGGTTTCCCCGGAACATCGTGCCTGTGCCAACACCATCCGGGGATTGCTTGCCACTTATCGCAATGCCGAAGATATGATCAATATCGGGGCGTACAGCAAAGGCGGCAATCCGAAGATTGACGCGGCCATCGCCAAAAAACCGGCCATCGACAGTCTGCTGCGTCAGGAACTGGACAGCAATACTCCGTTCGATGACACCATGGCCATGCTGCGACAGGTGGCCGAAGGATGAGACGGTTTGTCTTCTCGTTGCAGGGCATATTGCAGGTGCGGACGGCACAGCACGAGGCCAGGGCGCAGGAATTGCTGCAGGCCCGGTTGCGGTTGCGGCGGGAAGAAGCGGCGATGCAGCGGCTGGAAGAACAATTCCGAACGGCGTTGGCAGCGGTTCCCGTCGGAGCCGGAGCCGGATATTTTCTCCAGCGCGAACGTTATCTGGCCTGGTTGAAGCGTAGTATGCAGGAACAACGGGTCAAGGTCGGTGCGGCCGAAACGGCGGTGACGGCGGCGGTCGGGCGGTTGCGCCTCGCCGATATCGAGTTGCGGAAAATGGAAAAACTGCAGGAACGGGAACGGAAGCATTGGCAACGGGAATTTCAGCGCCTGGAACAGCAGTTCAACGATGAAATAGGCTCGTCACGGGCGTTTTACCGCCGGCAGCCCAAATAAGGATGTAAGTAATTATGGCAAAAGGTCTGGCATTTCTGGTTCTTCTCTCTTCCATCCTGTCGGGAGCATGCCTGGGGATGTTGTCTTATACCATGGCGACCGGGAAACTTCCCTTCCATCTCCAGCCGATGGTCAAAACGAAAACGGCGGCGAAGGACAAGAGCGCGGCTCCGCCGCCGCTGGATTTGTCGAAAGAACGCATCGCCGAAAATTACCTGTTGGATTTTTACCGGGAAATAAAGTCGGAACAGGAAAAACTTGCCGTGGCCAGGGAAAAACTTGCCGAAAAACAACGCAATGTCGACGAAATTATGAAGCAGGCCCGGCTGATGCAGCAGAAAATTGTCGGCAAGGAAAAAAATGTTCGTCTCCTGCTCGATTTTATTGCCGAAAAACAACAGGATAATCTGCGCCGTACCGCCAAGGTCCTAGCCGGAATGGATACCGCCGCCGCCGCCAAACTGGTCTTGCAATGGGATGAAGCCGAGGCCGCCAAAGTCATGTATTTTGTACCGGATAAAGATAAGTCCAAGCTTATTTCCGAACTGATGCAGTCGAAAAAGCCGGCCGATATCACCAAGGTCAATGATATTATCCAGTTGATGCAGAAGATCAGCGATCAGCCCGGTCCCGGGGACAATTCCGGAACATGAAAAGAAAGGAACGCTTATGACGGTTACTGCTGTGACGCCCCGGACTGAATCGCCACCGAATTGCGTTCGCGCCGCGGCGGATGCCGCGGGGCGACGCCACGTTTCCTTCACCTCTCTGTTACAGGAACAGACGCAGGAGGCCGGAATCGCGGCCGCGGATGTTGCCGGAGAGACTGACGACCGGGCGAACGCGGCAGCAGAACGGGACAGGGCGCCGGATCGTGATCCCGGAGCCGAGGATAAAAAGGGATTTGCCACCACCCCGTATTTATCGGGTGAAACGATGGTTGTCAGCGTGTCGGCCGGAGCGAATTCGGCCTCGTCCCGGTTGCCGGCGGCCGCCTCGGCTTTCGTTGCGGCGACACGGTCGGAAACTGAAGCAAGCCCGAAAACGGCTGGAACCGGCACTGACGTTTGTTCCCGTTTGACCGCGCCGCTCCTTACCGGATCGACCGGCAATTCCGGAGCGGTCGCGCTTGCCGCGATGCCCCGGCGGCGTGTGGCTCCCGACCCGACCGGAGCGGCGGATCGTTGCCCGAAGGTCAAGACTTCCGAGTCTTCGGCGACCGCACGGGAAACTACCTCCCCGACAGCGGGTTCCGGACGGCGGTTGGCGGCTCGGGACGGGGTGACGATACATCGGATTTCTTCCGGCGGCAGCAGTGCCGGAACGGCTGTCGCCGCCGGGGGGAGTGAACATCGTCTCCTGGCGGCGGTGACGGAAAATTATTCCCGCCACCGGCAGTGGCGAAGCGCGGAAGCCGCGGCGGCGACACCGGCGACGACGGAGAAAATATCCTCGACCGGAGCGGCGGCAGGAGGCTCCCGGCATCGGGTTTTACCTGTTGTTGCCGGCAATATGATCGACGGGATGTCGGGCTTGAACGGCTCCGGACGGACGGTGATGCGTCATGTGACCGGGGCCGATTCGGCGCCGGGCGAAGCGATGGCGACAACAACTACGGTGGCGGCGGAACGGTTGGCGTTGGTGCGGCAGTTGACCGAATCCATCACGACGGCGCTGCCGCAGCGGACGGAAGCTTCCGACGGGAATGCCGATCGGAGCGTAACGGTGGATTTTGCCACGGAGGCGTTGGGACGATTGCGATTTTCGGTTCGGCATCAGGGGGAGGCGCTCCGGGTGGTTTTCGAGCCGGGATCGGAATCCTGTCGGCGACAGTTGCAGGAACAGCGGGCCGATTTGACCCGGCAACTGACGCAACTCGGCTACCGCGAGTGCACGCTGGATATCACCGGCGGAGATCATAATACGTCGGGAAAGCGGCGGGAGGCGGAAGATAATTCCCCGCCGGGCAATGCCGATGCGGACAATGTTCGCCTGGCCGGAGACGACCGGGACGATTTGGCCCGGTTGGCGGCGGCAACCGGAACCGGAACTGGCGGGATGGTTGGATGACGGGATGACGGGATGGCGGGACCGGCCGGTCCGGCGCGGTTGGCATGTATATTGCGAAAATTGCATGACAAAAGAACAATAAATCCGGAGCGTGATAAGATGGATACGAGCATTATCGATTACAGCGATTACATCACCGGCAATTATACTTTGCCGGATGTCGGGGCCGGAAAATCCCTGGACAGTGACGATTTTTATACCCTGCTGCTGGCGGAAATCTCCAATCAGGATCCGACCGATCCGATCGACAGCAAGGACATGATCCTGCAACTGTCGCAGTTTTCCGCCATCGAGAATACGCAGCAACTGAATGACAATATGGATGCTTACATCACCAAGGCTTCAATGTCCACCGCCGCGGCCCTGATTGGCCGGGATGTTGCATATCTCGACAGTTCCGACGGCAGTTACGGTTCCGGTACGGTGACCGGAGTAAGCAAGAACAGTGAGGGGTATGTCCTCCAGGTGAACGGCGAAGCGGTGCCGATGGATCAAGTGGTTACGATTACCGCCGCGACAACGGCGGCCGATGCTGCCGCGACGGACGAGGCCACGGCGGAATGAACGGCGAATTTAACGCAAAGGAGCGGGAATCATGGGAATGATGAATATCGGTGCGTCGGGGATGTCGGCCCAGTCGGTCAAACTTAACACCATCAGCAATAATATCGCCAACAGCGACACGCTGTCGTACAAAGCGCAGCGGGTTAATTTTGCCGAGGCCTACGTGGCGGCGGGGGGACAGCGCGCCAGCGGCAATATTCTCCAGAACGGCACCGGCGTTTCCGTGGCTTCCACCAATGCCGACTGGAGCAACGGCGCCATGGAAACCACCAACGAACCTTCCAATCTGATGTTGTCCGGCGACGGCTTTTTTCTGGTCAGTCTCAATAACGAAACCTATTATACCCGGGCCGGAGATTTTTCGCTGGTGGCCAATCCGTCCGGCGACGGCTACGTGCTGATGCGCCCCAACGGCGCCGTCCTGACCGGATATGACGCTGCGGCCGGAACTTACGGCGATATTGCCTTTACCGGTTACGACAGTACCGGAGCGGTCGTCGATCTGGCCCCGAGTTCCTATACCATCGCGTCGGACGGCAGCATCACCGCCCAGCCGGATGCCGCCTCCGATCCCTATATTCAGGTCAGCAACGGCAATATCCGGATTCAGCGCTTCAACAATCCCGATTCCCTGGTGCGGACGGAAGAAGGGCTTTACCAGCCGACGGTGGAAACTTCCTATAACACCACGGCTCCGGTGACTCCCGGCGAAGACGGTTCCGGCACGGTCCTTCAGGGGGCGCTGGAAGGGTCCAATACCGATCTGATTACCGAATTCACCAATATGATCGGTTCGCAACGCGCCTTTCAGGCCAATTCCAAAGTAATCACTACGGCGGATGAACTGTTGCAGACCGTAATGAACATGAAACGTTAGTTTTGGCGTTGAAAAAACACACCGGAGGGTAAAGAAATGATTTGGGTGACCGATTTAAAAGGAAATAAGACCCGGTTGCATGCCATGTTGATCCGGGAAATCCGCAAGTCGCCGGACACCGTGCTGATCCTGACCAACGGCAACAGTCTGATTGTGCGGGAAAGCGTCGACGATATTGTCGATATGATGGCCGGAAAACGCAACGTGTTCAATTCGTAAACGGAGAGGGACGGTGATTAAAGTAACCGATGTCGGCGGCAAGGAGAAGTATATCAATTGCGAGCTGATCGAAAAAATAGAGTTGATTCCGGATACGTTGCTGGTTTTGGTCAACGGCCATAATTTCATCGTCAGCGAATCCCCGGATGAGGTGATTCGGAAAATCATCGAGTTTAAACGGCAGTGCCATATGTACCGTTCGACGGACAAGATTATCATTGAAGAAGTGGTGGAACGGAAGCAGGGCAATCAGGATGCGGCCGTGACGGAATAAGACGGACAAGACAGGATAGAAAATGGATTTAGGAACTGTTTCAGGCATTATTTTCGGTTCGGTGCTGCTGCTGTGGGCGATCACATCGGGCGGGCCGCTGGATACATTTATCAATATCCCTTCGCTGATGATTACCGTCGGCGGCAGTCTGTGCGCGCTGTTGATTACTTTTCCGCTCAAAAAGGTCAAATCCGTTTTCGCCGCCACCAAGAAGGCCGTTTTCAGCGGCAGTTTGGATCTGGTGCCCTGGTATTCCATGCTGATTGAACTGGCTACCGTGGCCCGGCGCGACGGCATTCTGGCCCTGGAAGAAAAAATCGATGCGATTACCGACGATTTTCTCCGCCGCGGCCTTCAGATGGTGGTCGACGGCAGTCCCGCCGACGCCGTTCAGAATATTATGTCCATGGAGGTCGAAAACATGGAGGAACGGCACGCCATCGGACATGACATCTGGAAAAGCCTGGGTAGTTACGGTCCGGCGTTCGGGATGATCGGAACGTTGAT
>JAQUZV010000016.1 GCA_028691155.1 Victivallales bacterium | reverse complement strand
GCCATGACCCATGAGGAAGCCGTGGTACAGTTGCTGCGTACCGAGGTCAACAGTTATAAGCAACTCCCGGTAATGGTGTACCAGATTCAGACCAAATACCGCGACGAAGCCCGCGCCCGCGGCGGGTTGATCCGCGTCCGCGAGTTCACCATGAAAGACGCCTACTCCTTCCATACTTCACAACAGTGCCTGGATCGGTATTACGCCCGCGCCCATGAGGCTTATGTGCGGATATTCCAGCGGCTGGGACTGAAAAACGTCCTGTCGATCCAATCCAATTCCGGAATGATGGGCGGCAAGATTTCTCATGAATTCATGGCGGTGTCGGAATACGGCGAAGACACCATCTTCGTCAGCCCGGACGGCTCCTATCGCGCCAATCGCGAAATTGCCACCGCCGCCTGGCAGTTCGGCAAAGAACCGGCCCTGCCGCTGGAAAAAGTGCATACGCCCGGCAAACAATCGATCGAAGAAGTGGCCGGATTCCTCGGCGTCAAACCGGAAAACACCGGCAAGGCAGTCTTTTACCGCGACGGCGACAACCAGTTGGTCTTCGCCATGATCCGCGGCGATTTCGAAGTAAATGAAACCAAGCTGGCCAATTTCCTTCAGGCGTCCGAACTGGCGTTTGCCGACGACGAACTGATCCGGGCCTCCGGGGCGGTTCCCGGTTATGCGTCACCGCTCGATATCGACCCCCAAAAAGTCCGGATCGTGGTGGACCGCTCGGTGGCCGAATCCTCCAATCTGGTGGTCGGCGCCAATGAACCGGATTATCATTACCGCAATTTCAATTTCGAACGCGACCTCCCCGGCATGGCGGTCACCGACATCGCCACGGTGCGCGAAGGCGACCCCTGTCCGCTGACCGGCGCCCCGCTGCAACTGACCCGCGGCATCGAAGTCGGCAACATCTTCCAGCTCGGCACCAAATATTCCGAAGCCATGGACTGCCGCTATCTCGATGAAAACGGCAAGTCCCACGCCATGATTATGGGCTGCTACGGCATCGGTGTCGGCCGCTCGATGGCCTCGGTCATCGAACAGTCGCACGACCAATACGGACCGATCTGGCCGATTACGATCGCCCCGTACGAAATCCATCTTTGCGCCATTACGCCCAACAAGGACGGCGTCGGCGAAGCGGCGGAAAAAATTTACCGCGAACTGCAGGCGGCCGGAGTCGACACCCTGTTCGACGATCGCGGCGAAAAGGCCGGATTCATGTTCAACGACGCCGATCTGATCGGAGTTCCGTTCCGGTTGATCCTGTCGCCACGAACCATGGCGGAGGGAAAAATCGAATTCAAACGCCGTGGGGAAAAGGATGCTCAACTGCTCGATCTGGCCACGCTGACCGCCACCGTCAAAGCGGAAATCGCCGCCGAATATCGGAAATATGCCGTAAATTGCCGGTAATCATCTTTATTAATTCGACTCGGGCCGGTATAATATAAAGAGATTTAGTAATAATTATCAAAAACTGGAGACCAGTTATGTGGGATTATAATAAAAAGGTTATGGAACACTTTTTAAATCCCCGCAATGTCGGCGAGGTGGAAAACCCCGACGGCACCGGGGAAGTGGGCAACATCACCTGCGGCGACGCGCTGAAACTGACTTTCAAACTGGATAAGGACGGCCGGATTGCCGACGTCAAATTCAAAACGTTCGGTTGCGCCAGCGCCATTGCCTCCTCATCGGTACTGACCGAAATTGTCAAGGGCATGACCCTGGAAGAAGCCGCCGAAGTAACCAACAAGGATATCGTGGACGTGCTGGGCGAGCTGCCGGAAGAAAAAATGCACTGTTCGGTCATGGGCATGGAGGCGTTGCAGGCGGCCATTGCCGATTATCGCGGCGAGGCGGTAGCGTCCGAAGCCGACGAAGACCACGAGGGACGGATCGTCTGCAAGTGCTTCGGGGTAACCGATACCAAAATCCGCCGGGTGGCGCTGGAAAACAACCTCCGCACGGTGGAAGAAATCAAGAATTTCACCAAAGCCGGCGGCGCCTGCGGTTGCTGTCTCGATGAAATCCAACAGATTCTTGACGGCATCTGGAAAGGCAAGGAAGCGGTAAAGGAAGATCCGTTTGCGCAACTGTCCGTGGTGCAGAAGGTCATCAAGATTCAGGAAGTGATCGACCGCGAAATCAAGCCGATGCTGGAAAAGGACGGCGGCAGCATCGAGTTCGTCGATTTCCGCGACGACAAAGTGCAGGTGCGCCTCCAAGGCCGCTGCGCCGCCTGTCCTTCCGCCGCAGTAACCCTGAAGCATACCGTTCAGGCCAAACTGCAGGAACTGTTGTCACCGGTGTTGACGGTGGAAAACGTCAAATGAGGTGAAGAGAAAAATGAGCAATACCAAACGGGTTATCTATTTTGACAACAACGCCACCACGGCGGTGGCGCCGGAAGTGTTCGAAGCCATGCGTCCCTATCTCACCGAACTTTACGGCAATCCGTCGAGCATTCACAACTTCGGCGGCCAGGTTGGTTTCGCGGTGGAAAAAGCCCGCGCCCAGGTAGCCGACCTGCTCGGCGTCCGCAGCGTGGACAGTAAAGGGCATCACTCGGAAATCATTTTCACCAGTTGCGGCACCGAAAGCGACAATGCCGCGCTGTTCAGCGCCATGTACACCTGCCCGAAGAAGAACAAATTCATCGTGTCCAAGGTGGAACACCCGGCCATCCTGAATGTGGCCCGGGAACTGGAACGACGCGGCTGCCGGATCGGCTATATTCCGGTCGATTCCCACGGCCGCCTCGATCTGCAGCGCCTGGAAGAGATGATCGACGAGGAAACGGCACTGGTCTCGATCATGTGGGCCAACAACGAAATCGGCAATATCTATCCGGTGGAAAAGATTGCGGCCATGGCCCATAAATACGGTGCGCTGTTCCATACCGACGCCGTCCAGGCCGTGGGCAAAATCCCCATCGATCTGGACAACTCCCAGATCGATATGCTCAGTTTGTCCGGTCATAAGCTGCACGCGCCCAAGGGCGTCGGGGTTCTTTACATCCGGCGCGGCCAACGTTTCCGTCCGTTTATGATCGGCGGACATCAGGAAAACGGCCGGCGCGGCGGCACCGAAAATGTCGCCGGTATTGTCGCCATGGGTCAGGCCGCCGCCATGGCCAAGGCCGATATCGGGGAAGAAAATACCCGGGTCCGGGCGTTGCGCGACCGGCTGGAACAGGGCATTGCCGCCGTCGTTCCGTCCATTCGCATCAACGGCGACCCGGATCACCGGTTGCCGAACACTTCTTCGATCAGTTTCGAGTTCATCGAAGGCGAATCGATCCTGATGCTGCTCGACCAACTGGGGATTTGCGCCTCCAGCGGCAGCGCCTGTACCACCGGCAGTCTGGAACCGTCACACGTGCTACGGGCCATGGGACTGCCGTACACTGCGGCACATGGAACCATCCGTTTCAGTCTATCCCGCTACAACACCGCCGAGGAGGTGGATTTCGTCATTGAACACCTGCCGCCGATTATTGCGCGCCTGCGGCAAATCTCGCCTTATTGGGACGCCAAAAATTCCGGCCGCTGATTCGGCCGACCATCGGCATTTCCGATAGTCAAACGCGGAAAAAGATAAAAAAATCGCCCGGAGCGCCATCGATCGGCACTCCGGGCGATTTTTTTTGATAACTGCAGTGGGGAAATCCGGTACGGTCAGAACAGACTCTTAATGCCGTCGATCACCTTGCCACCGGCCTTTTTCGTCTTGTCGAGCACATCTTGCGAAGTCTGATCCACCTGATCGAGCGTATCGGGCAACTTGAGACCGGTGACGGAATCCTTGACCGTAACGATGATCTTCTTGAACACGTCATTGTAGATTTTTTCCATCACCTCTTCCGGCGAGGAATGGTCGCCGCCGATATCGGTCATTTCAATATCGGGCAACGGCACGGTAATATTATTGCCGCCCAGCAACTTGCTGGTAATGGTGATTTTACAGTTTGTCATCCGGAACAGTTTCACCAGCACGGTCTTTGCGGACTTTTTCGCCGGCTGTTCGTCCTCGGGTGCTGTCGCATTCGCCGCGGTTTCGCCGCCGGAAGAAGCGGTCCGTTTGGCAATGTTGGCCTTGATGTCCGAGAGGTTGTTGCCGCCGTTAAGCTGCGGTTCGAAATCGATCAACGCGCCGTCGATCAGGATTTCCTCGATCACGATCTTGTTCGAAAACAGGGAATTGCGTTCCACCGCCGCCTGGAGCTTCTTCAGATCGAAAGCCTTGGGATTGTCGTATCCCGCCGGGTTGGCCACCGAAAAATTCTCCAGCACCACTTTCGGCCGCAACAGCGAAATGGACACTTTCTGCAGCTCCACCTTGGTTCCGGTCATTTCGGAACCGAATACCGCCACTCCCTTTTCGACAATCGAGTCCAGATAAAAAACAGCCACCACCGCCGCCACAATCACCAATGCCAGCAGGCCGCCTAAAAGCCAACTCAAAATCCGGATTGTTTTCAATAATGCCTTCTTCATACGACACCTCACTCTCTGAATATTTTTTAGTTCAACGCAATTTCAAGGTGGCCAGCCCCAACAGGGCGAATATTCCGGCCAAAATCCAAAAACGCACGACAATCTGGGTTTCAGTCCACCCTTTGCGCTCGAAATGATGATGAATCGGAGCGCAGAGAAACACCCGTTTGCCGGTCAGTTTAAACCCGGCAATCTGAATAATTACCGACAATGCCTCCATGACAAAGACACCGCCGATTATCACCAACGCCACTTCCTGCTTGACCAACACGGCAATCAACCCGATGGTGCCGCCCAAAGCCAGGCTGCCGGTATCCCCCATGAACATCGACGCCGGATGACAATTGTGCCACAGAAACCCGATGCACGCCCCGCTGATCGCCGCCGTGAGCACCACCACTTCGCTGGCACCGGAAATAAACGGAATGTTCAGATATCCCGCGAAAATCTTGTGGCCGCACAAATAGGCGATCATCCCGTAGGTCAGACTGCAGAAGATCGTACACCCGACCGCCAGCCCATCCTTCCCATCGGTCAGATTCACCGCATTGGACGACCCCACCACCACAAAGACACAGAAAGCCAATACCAACACCGTGGAACTGCTGAGCAGAACCGGATGGGACACAAACGGCACAATCAGTTCGCCGAACCGACTCCCGGTTTCCGGCAGTTTGTTGAGAAACAGAATCGCCACCGCCGCAATCAGCACCTGAAAAATCAACTTCAGCCGAGCCGAAATACCATCCCGATTCCGATAGGCCACCTTGATGTAATCATCCACAAACCCTACGGCGGCATAAGCCAGCAGCGTCACCAGAAACACCATCACCAGAGGATTGCTGATCACCGTCCACAGCAGCGTGGAAACGGTAATGCTGAAGACGATCAGCAACCCGCCCATGCTCGGGGTTTTGTCCTTGTCCCGATCGATGAATTCATCCGGTACCAGCCCGTCCAACCGACCGGGAGCCTGAGCCCGAAACCGCTTGAGCAGACGCACCGTCAGCGGCCCGCAGAAGAGGCAGATCAACATCGCGGTCAACAGTGCCCCGCCCGCCCGAAAAGTGGTATATTCAAACAGCCGCAACGGCCCATAACTATCCCTGAAATACGATAAATAATAAAACATTTTCTTACATCCCGCATCTTTCTTCAGCCCGGAAATTCTCAAAGCAGATGGGGTAAATTAGCGGATGATTTGCTTTTTTAAAATAGATTTTCAGAAAAAAACCAATTAAATCCTTACCGGAGGCGTTGTCGCTGTGCCGCACCCTGCCCCGAACACGGCAATGACGAAAAAACACCGTGAGCCGCCTCTGTCATTATACCGTTTTCCCCTTCCAACCGCCATCGCCATCCGAAAATAACCGGTATTTTTTTTTACTTTGCCCCCTTGCTTTTCCCGTATCAACCCCTTATACTCAAGATATAGAATATATTTTTGCCTTCGGAGCAGTTGGCGCAATCGCTTAATGAGAGGGGGATATTCTTTTTCTGTTTTTCTTTCCCAGGCGTTGCCGATGGCGACAAGAATCGTTTCACTTTTACCGGAAACCGGTTCCCGGCCGGATAAGATCACGATGCCGGATCGGTTTTCGACCATTTTCGGGGATACCCGGACCGTGATCCCCCCCTGCCCCCATACCAAATCACGGCCGGGCTTCCCCCCTTTTCCGATCATTTTCTTCCGCATCGAACCGGCGTTGTTCCGTCGCCGTAAAATCGCCCTGAAAAAAATTTCCCCCTTTACAAGGCCGGATCGAAGGGATATGTTAGCATCTGCCGAACCAAGGAACTGCCATGGAAGAAGAACTGAAACATTTTATCGGGTATCTCACGCTGGAAAAGGGCTTAAGTGAAAATTCGACCGCGGCGTACCGCTCCGACCTGAGTCATTTCATCACCTGGCTGCAGGAGCACGGCCGCCACAGTTTTGCCGCTCTGAGCCGCAATGATATTATTGCCTACCTCGGCGAAGGCAAAGCCGAGGGAATGGAACCGGCCACTCTGGCCCGGCGCCTGGTGTCGATCAAGGTGCTGCTGCGTTATCTTTTTCAGGAGAAACTGATTCCGGAAAATGTGACCGAGGTCATGGATTCGCCCAAGCTGTGGCGGTTGTTGCCGGATTTTCTCTCGCCCAAAGAGGTGGATAAACTTCTGACCGCCTTTCCGGCCAGCGCCAAGGATCCGCTGACTTTCCGCAACCGGGTCATACTGGAAATGCTCTACGCCTGCGGTCTGCGCGTCTCCGAGTGTGCGGGGCTGCGGCTCGACTCGGTCCGGTTCGACGAGGCGATGGTACGCGTCATCGGCAAGGGGTCAAAAGAACGTCTGGTGCCCATCGGCCGTCTTGCCCTCCGGCTGCTGACCCGTTATCTCAACGAAGTTCGCCCCCAATTGGCCAAAGTCGGCGGCGAAGTGGCTTTGTTCATCTCGGTCAACGGGCATCAACTCGATCGGGAAATGATCTGGAACATCGTCAAAGACGCCGCCCGCAAAGCCAAAATCCGCAAGAACATCCACCCCCACACCCTGCGCCATTCCTTCGCCGGTCATCTGCTCGAAAACGGCGCCGACCTCCGCGTCATTCAGGAAATGCTCGGCCACGCCGATATCGCCACCACCCAAATCTACACCCATATCGATCAGAAAAGACTCCTCTCCGTCCACAGGCAGTTCCATCCCCGCGCCTGAACGGCAGAGCGGAAGGAGGCCCGGATCACCCCGGCCCCGCTCCCCCCGCCGCGTCTTCACACTTCGGATTCGGCGGCACAAATTTTGCCGGGATTGAGAATCCCGGCGGGGTCGAAGACCGCTTTAATGCCGCGCATCAGCGCCAGTTGGTCGGGGCCGACGGAATCGGACAGGTAACGCTCCTTGGCGTAACCGATGCCGTGTTCGCCGGAAACCTTGCCGTCGAGACGACGAGCCATGGCGTACATTTCAGCGAACACGGCCGTCAGTTTGGCCTCCCAGTCGGCTTGAGCGAGCTGATCGCGCAGCACATAAACATGAAGATTGCCGTCGCCGGCATGACCGAAGCTGCGAATCCGCACCCCGTGCTTCTGCTGCAACTGGTGGGTAAAGCGGATAAATTCGCCGACGTTTTTGCGCGGCACCACCACATCGCATTCATCGAGTTCGGTCGTGGAAGCCTTGATGGCTTCGAGAAAAGCGCCGCGCGCCGACCAGATGGCCTCGTTGCGCTCCTCGGTGTTGGAGATAAAGGCGTCGATGGCTCCGGCGGCAAGACAGATTTCCGCCACTTCGTGATAGGACTGTTCAATCTCCTCGCGGCTGTTGCCGTCGAAAGTAAGCAGCAAATAGGCATCGGCGGATTTATCCGGAAACTTCCGGCCCAGAAACTGTTCCGCGGCCAGGATAACCTCACGCTGCATAAATTCCACCGCGGTGGGAATGGTGCGCGATTTGACGATTTGCGGCACCGTGTCGATCGCCTGATCCAAAGTGGGAAACGGCACCAGCAGACTCAGTTTGCGGCGCGGCAGCGGCAGCAGCCGCAAAATGACTTTGGTCACCACTCCCAGCGTGCCTTCGGAACCGACCAGCAGATCCTTGAGACTGTAACCGGAACTGGTTTTCACCACCTTGCCGCCGAGTTCGATCACCCGCCCATCGGCCAGCACCACCTCCAGACCGCGCACGTAATCGCGGGTAACCCCGTATTTGACCGCGCGCATGCCTCCGGCATTGGTATTGATATTGCCGCCGATGGTGGCGCTTTTTTCGCCGGGGTCCGGGGGATAGAAGAGCCCTTTTTCCTCCACGAACTTGATCACATCCATCAGGAGAACGCCGGATTCCACCGTCAAGGTGAGATTGGCCTCATCCAGTTCGAGAATCCGGTTCATGCCGCTCAGGTCCAGCAGGATGCCGCCGTAGAGCGGAACGGCGCCGCCGACCAGTCCGGTTCCCTGACCACGCGGAGTCACGGGAAGGCGATGGGCGGAAGCATAACGCATAATGGCCGCCACTTCGTCGGTAGTTGCCGGCTGCAACAGAATTTCCGGTCGCCGGTGGATGCCGGCCAGCTCATCATGACAGTAGTCGTCATTGACGGTCGCGCCGGGAACGGCGCGTTTTTCGCCGCAAAGCTGCTGAAAAAAAGCCATATCGGCGGCGTCGAGTTTGTTGAAATCGTTCATTATGGTACTCCTGCGCCGGAAGAGATGAACGCCGCGGCGCCATCGGCTTTGATCCGGTTGATCAGTTCGGGAACAATCTGGTAAAGATCGCCGACCAAGGCATAATGAGCGGTACGGAAAATCGGCGCCTCGGGATCGGAATTGATGGCGATCACGGTTTCACTGCCCTTCATTCCGGCCACGAACTGAATGGCGCCGGAAATGCCGCAGGCAATCAGCAATCGCGGTTTGACGGTGCGTCCGCTCAACCCGATCTGACGGCGCGGATCGACCCAACCCGCCTCGATCAGCGACCGGGTCGAGGCCACTTCGCCATGCAGCAATGCGGCCAGTTCCCGGATCATGGCCAGATCCTCGGCCTTTTTGAGTCCGCGTCCCGCCGCCACAATCACCTCCGCCTCTTCAATGCCGTTGACCGCCGGTTTCGGTTTGACCTCCAGCACCGTGATGGCGGAGGAGAGAAATTCCGGTTTGACCGGAAGCACGGTAACCTTGCCGGACGGCCGGGCTTCCGGTTCCGACAACGGGAAAATCTTGTAACGCACCGTAGCGAACTGCGGCCGCCGTTTCGGGGTCATGATATGGGCCATGATATTGCCGCCGAAAGCCGGACGAATCTGCGCCAGACCACCGTCGGGCTGAATATCCAGCGCCGTACAGTCGGCGGTCAGACCGGTCCGGAAGCGAGCCGCCAACCGCGGCGCCAGGGAACGTCCCACCGTCGTCCCGCCGACCAGAATGATCGCCGGACGCACCCGGGTAATGAAATCGGCCCCGGCCGCCGCATACGGTTCAATGCGGAAATGGGTCAGCTCGGGATGATCGTAAACAAAAACTTCGTCGGGACCATATTCCAGCAACGCGGTGGCCGCCTGCCGACTGCCCGCACCGATAAACAAAGCGTAAACCGGTTGCGGCGATTTGCGCGCCAGCTCCCGGGCCTTGCCCAGCAATTCCAGCGTTACGGGATGAATCTTCCCGCCCTCATGCTCCACATAAACCGCAATACCGTGCCACGATCCGATGTCGGCGCCTGCGGCAGGCGAGGCATCTTCACGCAATTCAAATGCGCCTGCCGGGCCTTTCCGCACGCAGAGACGGCACATGCGGCAAGCCGCTGTAATCGTCAGTTGCCCCGCCTCATCGACAATGGCCCCGAACGGGCACAACTTCATGGCGGCAGCGGGATCGGTGATCTTATCCGGATGAATAATGAGCTCCGCCATGGGTTATCCCTCCTGTTGCAGAAATTTATGTTCTTTGAGCCACGCGAAAGCCCGGTCGGCCAGTTCCCGTCCGGAACCGGTCCAGGTTTCGCGGACCTGATTGGATTCCGGCGGAAAAATCCGGGCCACCTGGGTCGGCGAACCGTCCAGGCCGTAATGCCGGGCTTCGCGATCGGGCAGTTCGTCCAGACCGATCCGGCGAATCGGCCGGTCGGCCGTGGCCAGTTTGCGGCGAAACGAAGGCAGACGCGGTTCGAAAATACCTTTCTCCACTGTAATCAGGCAGGGTAATTTCACTTTGACGCGCTGAACATGCCCCGGCAAATCCATGACGGCGGTAAGAAATTCTTCGTTGAGTTCTTCAATCGCGGTAACATTGCAGAGGTGGGGAATACCGAGAAATTCCGCCAGTTCGGCCCCCACCTGAGCCGTATCACCGTCCGTGGTCTGCTTGCCGCAGATAATCAGATCAAACGGTCCGACCAGAGTCAATCCCTGCGACAGCGTCCAACTGGTGGCCAACACATCGGAACCGGCAAAACGGCGATCGGACAGAATCACTCCGTCGTCCGCACCGGTCATATAGGCTTCGCGGATGATCTCCTCGCTTTGCGGCGGCCCCATGGTCACGGCGCAAACGGAAGTATCCGGCACCGTCGCTTTCATGCGGAGCGCGGTTTCCAGCGCATAGAGGTCAAAAGGGTTGAGTTTGGCATCCACCCCATCGCGTTTCAGGACGCCGGTCTGCGGATCGACCTCGACTTTGGTCGTCCCCGGCACCTGCTTAAGGCATACACCTATCTTCATCGCAGAACATTCTCCTTAAAAGTTCACCGTAACATAAATAAATTTCACGCCTCCCGGCGTCGTGAGGCCCGCCGGCATCGATCTGGAACTCCTTTCCCCCGTCGACCGGCCGCAACACCACCGCCGGACCAGTTCGATCCGGGCCAATGCCGTCCCCGTATTTCTCCGGTAAAATCGCCGGAACCCCGGCGATCGGCAACATGCTATCGTCTTCGGCGCCGGTGTTTTACCCGACAGTAAAGACCATTGCTCCGCCGCGATCCGAACCGGTGTCGCAATCTCCCCGGCAACGGTATTCAAAACATAGATTATGATGAGCGGACGGTTTCAGAAAAGGTAGCATATCACTCCGGGCGGCAATTGTCAATAATCATCGTAAAATGTTTTCCGGGCGGCAACTGCGTCTCCATGCTCCGGCGCATACACAAAAACAGAGGCATGGAAGAAACCATGCCTCTGTTGTCATTATCCGATGACAGCCGAATTCAACGGCGACGATCACTCCCGCCGCGACCGCCGTAGGAGACCGGCTCGGAACCGCCGCGATCCGACGTTGACGGCGTTATCACTCTGGCATTGTCACGGCCGGGAGTCACCATCTCCCAACCGCCTTTGTCCGGCGTTATCACTCTGCCATTGTCACGGCCGGGGGTCACCACCACCCGGGAACCACTTTTGTCCGGCGTTATCACTCTGGCATTGTCACGGCCGGGATTCACCACCACCCGGGAACCGCCTTTGTCCGGCGTTACCGGACGGTAAATCTTAATCGGAACTGTCGTTGGGCCACGATTGTCCCGGCCATGATGCCGATTCTGATCGATATGCAGAATACGCCGTTCTTCTTTCGGCGGACGATAATCCGGTCCGCCATGCGGCCTTCCTTTCGGAGGACGATACCCCGGAGCCCCATGCGGAGCTCCGCCGTGCGGCCCGCGCGGATAGTAATGACCGCCATGCCAACGCCCGCCGCCGTAAAAGACATTGCCGGGATAATAACGCCCGTTCCAATAGACCCAATGATGATCCCAATACCAATAATGCCACCAATAGCGGGGATAATAACGGCCGTTCCACAGCACCCAGGTCGTGGTTACCGGCTCATAGACGATCGACGTATCATACACCACCGGCGTGTCGGGATTAATCACTACCACCTGGGTGGGGGTTGCCGCCGGAGTCGACTGTCCCAGCGTCACCGAAGCAATCGGCGTAACCACTTCAATAGCGTTGGCATTGGCATTCACCGCCGCCACCGGCGTGGCAACCGTAACTCCGGCCGGAACCGTGCTTACCGTGGTACTTACGGCCGGCGTCGTCACCGTAGTACTGACGGACGGGGTGGTTACCGTAGCGCCGGCAATCGGCGTCGCCACCGCGGCGCTGACGGATGGAGCGGTTACCGTGGTTCCGGCAATGTCAGCCGTTGTCGTCACCGGGGTTGCGGCGGCGGCGGCGGAAGCCGCCGGCACCTGAGCCGGCGCCGTAACGGGAGTTGTCGCCGTCGCAGTATTGCCCTGGTTACGGGCCAGACTTTGTTCAAAGGCTGCCGCCTTGGCCGAGTCATACCCGTATTTTTTGGCGGTTTCCACCGGCATATCCCGGTAATCCAGCCAGCAGGCATTGCCGCCGCTGGCAAAATTAATGCCGAGCGGCGTGATTTCCTGAACGGTCACATCTTTATAGACCGTGCCGTCATTGGCCACAATATCATCCGCATTTACGGCGCAGGATACTGCCGAAACCAAGAGAAGCCATAAAATTTTTGCTTTCATCTGTTTTCCTCCTATTATGCCGTTTGTTTTCCGGCCGGAAAGTGAAACGCCTCATTTTTTTGTTCTACACCATTATAGTGTCGACGCCGCACCGGAAAGTTACATGTCTTTCCGATTATCACCGGAATTCAACGCTCCGGAGTATCCCAGGTCACGGAGGAGGCAACAAACCGATTGCGGGGTGGAGGCGTTTCCGCCGGGTAACCCACCGCCGCCACTCCGAGCGGTAATATCCGCGGCGGCAGCGAGAAAAGACGACGCAGGTGGACAATCCGATCCTCCCGCGGATGAACTCCCAGCCAGCAGGCTCCCAGACCCTCGGCCGCCGCCGCCAACAACAGATTTTCCATGGCCGCGCTGCAATCCTGCAGCAGATACGACAATTCGCCGCCGTGAGCCTGTTCCAGGTCGCCGCAGACAATGATCCCCGCCGCCGCCCGAGGCAAAAATTTGCCGTTCGGCAAACCTTCCGCCACCGCCGCCAGCCGTTCCCGGTCTTCCACCACGATGAAACGCCACGGGTCCTTGGCCATGGCCGAAGGAGCCGACATGGCCGCTCCCAACAATTTTTCCAGTAATTCGCGGGCAATCGGCTTGCCGGTGAAGACCCGGACACTTCGCCGGGCAAAAATAAAGTCGCAGTTGTTCATGATTCCGCCTATAGTTTTCTGCCGGTCGCTCCGGCCCGACGGGAAATGGTTGTTTCCCGCCGCCGGCCAGACCGGCCGTCAATGGGTTATGGCTTAAGATAGCATGCCGCACCGGGCTTTCCAGTACTCAACTCCGGACACTCCGATCGTCGTCCGTCAAAAATTATCCGCCGCCGATGCCTTCCCCCATGATTCATCGCCATCCGACCGCGTCCGCCAGGTCGGCCGGATTATTCGGCAAAATCGGCATGCTTCTTCAAACGCGCGCTCAAAGCCTGTGGCGTCACGCCCAACATTTTTGCGGCAATACTCTGATTGCCTTCCGCCCGGCGCAGAGCTTCGCGCACCAGACATTCGGTCGCCTGTTTCAACGTGGGAAAATTCTCCAGGTTAACCGCCCAATCACTGCCGTTATCGCCGTTTGTCTCATTGGCCGGCAACGGAGAAACCCCGCCGGCATTGCGATTGATGTGCTCGATGAACACCCGCATCGACAACATTTTGGACTGATGATTCATCACCGCATCGTACATCATCGACTCCAGTTCGCGAATGTTGCCGGGAAAATGATACGATTTGAGCAAAGTAATCAGCTCCGGCGGATAGGACGGCACCTTCTTGCCCAGTTCGGCGGAAATGCGCTGGAGGAAATGATCGACCAGCAGGGCAATATCCCCTTTGCGTTTGCGCAGCGGTGGGATATGGATGTGGTGCGTGGCAATCCGATAGTAAAGATCCTTGCGGAAACAGGAATTTTTCTGCAGTTCCACCAGATTGTGATGGGTGGCCAGCAGGATCCGGGCATTGGAACGATACAAATTGTCGTCGCCCAGCGGGGAAAATTCGCGTTCCTGCAACAACCGGAGCAATTTGACCTGCGAGGCAATATACAAATCGCCGATTTCATCCATAAACAACGTGCCGTCGGCCGCTCTCTCGATCATCCCGCTACGGTTCTCCACCGCCCCGGTAAAAGCCCCCTTGCGATGGCCAAACAACATGTCCGACAACATCGTATCGTCAACCCCGGCAATGTTCACCGCCACAAACTCGCCGGTCGAACCGGAAAGCTGATGAATGGCATGAGCAAACAACTCCTTGCCGACCCCGGTTTCCCCGGTGATCAACACCGGCTGACGGCTGCGGGCAATCGCTTCGCAATACCGGAAAATGGAATACATCCCACGATCGGCGGTGACAATGGCGGCAAAAGCGGCATGCGGCTTGAAATCGCTCTCGCGGCCAAGGATGGAATGTTGCAGCCGAACGTTTTCCCGTTGCAGCTCCCGCAGTTCCATGGCCTTTTTCACCCGGCCGATAAACCCTTCGGTATTGATCGGTTTGAGGATGAAATCGACGGCCCCGATCTTCATGCACTCCACCGCCGATTCGACTTCCCCGGCGCCGGTGACCATAATTACCGGAATTTGCGGATATTCTTCGCTCAGCCGACGCAACAGTTCCACTCCCGAAGGCGGCGGCATAATCATATCGAGAATAACCAGCTCCAACTCTTTCGCGGCTACAATATTCAGGGCTTCACGACTGTCTTCGCAGGTAATAATGTTATCAATACCGGAGGTAAGGAAGGCCATCTCGTAGCTGCGCAACGCCTTGGCTTCATCATCCACTACCAGAACCGGATTTCTCGGATAAAGTTCTTTTGCCATTCTTGCTCCCATGCCGACACCGCCGCCGGACAGTCCTTCTCAATCAACGGCGGGAGGCAGGAAAATCCTGACCACCGTCCCCTGTTCCGGCCGGGACTGAATTGCCAGTCTCCCGCCATGTTCTTCCACGATTGATTTGGAAATCGACAACCCCAGGCCGATGCCACCCGATTCCCGTTTGGTCGTATAAAACGGATCGGCAATATATTTCATCTGTTCGGGAGAGATCCCGACCCCTTCGTCGCTCACTTCCAGGACCACTTCGTCCCGTTCCGCATCGCGATACGTTTTGACGATAATGGCATTTTCGGTGTTTTTCAATGCCTGGCAGGCATTTTGCACGATATTTATTATTACTTGTTCAATACGGTAAACGTCGCCGCGAATCAGGGGCAGATCGTCCCCATAAATAATCCGGTAATTGCCGGAAGCGCGCTTCAGCATGTTGCGGCACAGCATAAAGGCCCGGGACAGGGCGTCGTTGATGCCGAAACGTCCCTTGAAGTCGGCCGGGGTCTGACGGACGTAATTCTTCAGGTCATTGACGATGACCCGGATACGATCGGCGCCCTCCTCGATCCCGTCGAGCAGATCGTTGACCATGGTGCTGAAACGACTGAACGGCACCCCCGCCACATTGAAGTCGCCGCGTTCACGGGCGTAATCGCGCATCAGCGACATGATGTTGTCCCAGGCCTTTTTGAGGATGGAAATATTAATTACAATAAAATTATTAGGATTGTTGATCTCATGAGCCACCCCGGAAACCAAAATGCCCAGCGCCATCATTTTGTCGGCCTGAATCAGTTGTTCCTGCCGCAACCGGGCCTCTCTGCGCACCCGTTCCTGTTCGGTAACGTCCATGGCCAGCTGTACCCAGCCGCCGACCTCATCACCGTTGCGGACCGGATAGAACCAGGCCTGATAGATTTGTCCGTCGGCCAACCGCAAGGTTTCGTTGCCGCTCTGCCCGGATTCCAGAATGGAGCGGAAAACACACGGCTCGCACCGGCTTCCGTCCTTGCGTCCGAACCACAATTCCCGACAGCTGAGGCCGGTAAGCTCGGCCGTCGCGGAACCGCCCAGCGCCTCCGAAGCCGCCCGGTTGGCCCAAACCACTTTCATGTCCCGATCGAACCAGATGATAATTTCATGCATGACGTTGAGGATGGTGTTGAGCTGCTGTGACGCAATCTTCAGGGCGTTTTCGGTGCGTTTCAGCTCGGTCACGTCAATCGCCGCACTGACGATATATTCCGGTTTACCGGCATCATTCCGCAACAACGTTTTGTAGATGACAAAATCGGTGCCGCCGTTTCGATCGAAATGAAGCTGCAGGGCAATCGGTTCTCCATTGGCCTTGAGTTTGGCTTCCGCGGCGGCAATTGCCACCGCGGCTTCAGGATAATCATGCCCC
>JAQUZV010000015.1 GCA_028691155.1 Victivallales bacterium | reverse complement strand
GATTCCGGCGCTGGTCGATTTCAATAATCAATTGAAAAAATTGGGCATCCGTTTGATTGTCGTTCCGGTGCCGCCGAAACTGGCGATATATCCGGCGGGGGGACTGGCGGTCGGCGAGGCGGCCCGTAATCTCCGGAATTTCGAGGCGGAACTGCGGGATCGCGGCATTGAGGTGTTGGATTTGACGGCGGACTTTATTGCGGCGAAAGAGCAAGGGGTATATTGTCGCCAGGACGCGCACTGGAGTCCGGCCGGGATCATGATTGCCGCGAAAAAACTGGCGGCGGCGATCGGGTTGCGTGGACAGGCCGGGTTTACGGCGACGGAACGGAAAATCAAAATTGTCGGCGATTTGATGACTTCGCTGGATAAAAATGCCGCGCCGTCGGAAGAGTTGACGGTCCGGGAAATTTCCGGTCCGATTTTCAGTTCCGACAGTCCGATTCTGGTGCTGGGAGACAGTCATACATTGGTATTTTCCGCCGGTGGTGATATGTTGGGAAAGAACGCCGGATTGTGCGAGCAACTGGCCTATGATTTACAGTTGCCGGTGGAACGGATTGCCGTGAAGGGGTCGGCTTCCACTTCCGTTCGCATTAATCTCTATCGGAAAACCAGGAAAGATCCGGACTGGCTGCAACATAAAAAAGTGGTGATTTGGTGTTTTTCCTGCCGGGAATTCACCGAGTCGACCAATGGCTGGGTTAAAGTTCCGGTGACGAAAAAGAGATAATCACGGATTATGCCGCTGAGCATGATATTGAAAAAATTCATCGGACGGATATTTTTCCCGCTTCCGGTGACATTGATGTTGTTGGGCTTGGGCGCCTGGCTGGTGTTGGCCCGGAAGAGTTCGCCGCGCCGCCGGCGGTGGGGTAAATGGCTGTTGCTCGGCGGTATTGGCTATTTATTGTTTATCAGCCTGACCGGCACGTTGTGGCTGAATTGTCTGAAGCGCAGCTATCCGATGTTCCGGATCGATGCGCAAATCGATCCGGCCCGAGAATATGTGATTGCCGTGGCCGGAAACGGCTTTATTCCCGATCCGGCATTGCCGGAGGGGAACCGCTTCAGCGACGAAATGCTGTTGCGGCTGGGCGAGGCCGGACGGATTGCCCGGTTGCTGCAGGAGAAAGGCATTCGCTGCCGGATTGTGGTCTCCCAACCGGATTGGCTGGCGTCGGAGGAACAGCGATTGGCGGCGCTCCGTGCCTGTCTGGTTCCGTTGGGCATTGCTGCCGAGCGCATTGAACTGGTTGGCGACGCGTTGAACACCAGTCAGGAAATCAAAGCCTTCGGCCGATATTCCGGGGCGTTGATTCTGGTGTCCAGTGCTTTTCATATACCGCGGATTATGTTGTTGGCCCGGAAATACCGGGTGGCGGCCATTCCCGCGCCGGTCGGGGTGCCCGGCCGGCGACAGTACTATCCCGACGATGCGCTGAATTTGGTGCCGTCCGCGGAAAAGGTGAACGACTTCCGTATCCTGAGCTATGAATTGCTCGGCATGCTGGAGGCAAAACTTTTTTAAGGGGGAAAAATGTGGCAAAAAACTATTGCAATGATTATCATGGCGGCAGGTCTGGCGGTGACAGCGGTGGAACCGGGGATCTTCGACCGGATTCCGCAGACGGCGGCGGCGGCCGTTTATCTGCGGACCGAAAAGCTGTTCCGCCAGCCCGTTCTGCTGCGGATTACCGATTCCGGCGACATCCGGCGGATTCGACAGGAACTGGCCCTGATTCCCTGGGGATTGCCCGATACGATTATTACGATTTTCGGTCGCAACCGGGGCTATGCCATGTTGACGGCGTATCCGGCCGGTATCGACAAACTGGAGGAGGGGTTGCGGACCCGTTACGGCAAAAATCCGGCGTGGGAAATCGGGCGCGGCAGCAAAAACGGCCTGGACTTTCTGTCGCTTACCCTGCATCGGGAGCGGAAAAGAGACAAAAATTATACGTTGGTTTTTCTGGCGCCCCATGTGGTGTTGATGGCGGGGGACAAGTCCCCGTTGTCATGGGATGTTCTTACCGGAGAGTACAATCGCGCACTGGGAACCAAGCTGGAGACGATGGCGGCAACCGATCTGGTTTATGGATATTCGCCCGAGCCGTTGCAGTCAGGATTCGATCCGGTGGGAATGTTTTCCCAGTTGAAGCAATGCGAATTTGCCGTTGCGGTCCCGTCCTCCGGCGATGCCGTTGTTTTGCGCGGTGAAGGGCAGTGCGCCGATGCGGCGGCGGCCCGGGCCTGCCGGATGCAACTGCAAAGTTTCAGGCAGATTATGCTGGTGGCGCTGTTCGGGGCCGATCAGCAACTGTTCCGTAGCATTGATCGGGTGGTTACCGCCGAGGCGACGGGAAGCCGAATCCGGCTTCGGGCGGAATTCCCGCCGGCGGTACTGAATGGGATTCGGACTTATTACGAAGGGAAGTCCGCCCAGTTCAATGCGGTGTTAAAACAACAACTCAAGCCATGAATGGGAGAAGCATCATGAACGAAGCGAGTGATAAAAGTCATCCGGAAGCGGTTGGGAGAAGAGTCCGGGGCAAATGGTGGAAGAAATTGCTGCTGTCGTTATTGGCGCTGGTGGTGGCGCTGCTGGTCATGGTGTGGGGCACACGGCAATCGTATCGGGTCCCGGAGGTGCCGGAAGCGTGGGAGCTTGCGGCGACGCAGCAGGTCATGAACAAGCTGGCCGGCAGTTTGCTGGACAGTCAGGGCAATGTGGCCGCCGAAGCGGTAATCCGCCTGACGCCGGAAGAGGTCAATGCGTTGTTGCGTTCCTGGCTGCGTACGGAGCAGGCGCAGCAGGCGCGGGACGGCAAACGGCCGGCCGTGGCGGCGGTTTGGAAAGACGGTGCCTTGTTCCTCCGGGTCAGTCAGCCGCTTTTTCTGGGGGCGGTCAATGTCCGGGCCAGGGTGGTGCCGGGGTTCAGCGATAAGAAGGTGGCGTTGCAGGTCGGCGATGCCTGGGTCGGCTGGTTGCCGCTGCCGTCGGGATTGGTGACGTCCGGCGCCAACCGCGCGGTTGCCGATTTGGCCAAAGAGGAAAAATTCCAGGCGGGGATGGCGATTTTCGATAAGATTTCCGTCACCGCTTCCGGCGAGTTGGAGTTGCGGATATATCCCCGCAATATCGGGGAACTGATGAAATTGTTATTCTGATCCTTCGACAGCGGCAAAAAAGTCCGGGAGATGCTATATTATCTGCACAGGACTTTTTTACCGTAGGAGGAAAAGATGGGATATTTATTGTTTGCCCTGCCGGGCTTGATTTTATCGTTGCTGGCTTCGGCCTATGTCAAATCCACGTTCAAGCGTTATGCCGCTGTCGGGGCCAGTTCCGGACTGACCGGGGCGCAGGCGGCGCAACGGTTGCTGCACCAGGCGGGAATTTTCGATGTGGCCATCGAGGAGACGGGGGGTATGCTCAGCGACCACTATGACCCGTCGGTCAAGACGCTGCGGTTGTCACAGGGAGTATTCGAATCTCACAGTCTGTCCGCCATCGGCGTGGCTTGTCACGAAGCCGGTCACGCGATTCAGCATGCCCAGGCTTATGCCTGGCTGGGATTGCGCAGTAAACTGGTACCGCTGGTGTCGATTACTTCTTACATGTCGTATCTGCTGTTTCTGCCGGGTTTGTTCCTGTCGAAATTCATGATCATGGCGGGGGTGATCGTTTTTGGCGTGGCGGTGCTGTTTGCGCTGGTGACACTGCCGGTGGAATGGGATGCCAGCGCCCGGGCGAAAAGGCTGATGGTTACGGCGGGAATTGTTTCCCCGCGGGAGGCGGAAGACGCCGGTTCGGTGTTGAACGCGGCGTTTATGACCTATCTGGCGGCGGCGGCCGGAGCCATTATCACGCTGCTCTACTTTCTGTTGCAGGCCGGGGTTTTCGGCGGCGGCGACGAATGACCTTATTCCGGTGATGGCGGCCGCATGGCTTATTCCCGCTTCTGTTCACCGGGACAGCAGTTGGGCCAGACCGCCGGTTCGGCTGGTCCGGCGTTGCAGCGCCCGGATCAGCGCCGCGGGGCGGTACCAGACGGCCACATGCCGCATGGCCCGGGTAATGCCGGTGTAAATCAATTCACGGGTAAGCAGGGGCGAATTTTCATCGTTGGGAAGGATCATTACGATCTGTTCGAATCCCGATCCCTGAGCCTGGTGCACGGTCATGGCATAGACGGTTTCATGCCGCGGCAACTGCAACGGATTGAAGCTGCGGAATTCCCCTTCGGTCTCATAATCCGGGAAATACGCCCGCAGCCTGCCGGTATCCGTGTCGGGCCAGATCAAACCGATGTCGCCGTTGTACAGTTGCAGCGCATGATGGTTTTCCCGGATAATGATCGGTCGGCCACGGTAGAGGCGTTCGCCCGGCGCATGTCCCAGCGCGGTTTCCACCAGCCGGTTGATACTGGTCACGCCATAGGGCCCGACATGATGCGAACACAAAATCTTCATCCGGTTGAAAATCCGGTAGGCTTCCGGCAGACTTTCGACCCGGAAATAGGCGGCAAAGGATTCCGAGGCGGCGGCGGATAACGGACGGTGCAGCAGCACGGCGACGGCACGGTCGAGGGTTCCGTCCGTCCATTCCGGCAGCGGCATGGCGGTTATCTCTCCGGTGGAATCGTGTTCGATCAGCTCCAGTACGGCGCGGCAGGCATCTTCCGAAGGGTTGTCCGGCAGCGCGTTGACGGCGTTTTTAACCCGGCCGATGCCGCGGTCGGCGGCAAAGCGGTAATTGCGTTGCAGGGCCACGACGTGATCGGTGTTGCGGGGGGCATGGGTTGCGTGAGGCAGTTGTGCGGCGGTGGCCGGATTGCCGCAACGCTGGAAATCTCCGATGAAGGCGGGCGAAAAACCATTGACGGCGGCGGCGGCGCACAGATCGTTGAGGACGGCGCCGCTTTCCACCGACGCCAACTGATCCTTGTCGCCGAGCAGAATTACCCGGGTGTCCGGACGTAGGGCCGAGAGTAGTTTGGTCATCAGGATCAGGGGCACCATCGATGCTTCGTCCACCACCAGCACATCGACCGGCAACGGGTGGTCGGCATTGTGCCGGAAGTGCGGCGTCAGGTATTCGGCGCCGAGCAGGCGGTGAATGGTATGGGTGGCGGTGGCGGCCAGCGCTTCTTTGACGGCGGCGGTGCAGTTCAGGGAAGCGACTTCGTCGCGGATGGCCTGTCGCAGCCGGGCCTGAGCTTTGCCGGTGGGAGCGCAGAGGGCGATTTTCAGGCCGGGCGTCTGGTCCCGCAGCAGAGCCAGAATGGCCGCCACCACCGTGGTTTTACCGGTGCCGGGTCCCCCGGTGATAACGGTGAAGGCGTTGCGGACGGCGGCAAACGCCGCTACGGCCTGGTAATTGAGCTCCCCGGGATTTTCCCGGGCAAATGCGGCGAAGCGCGGGGAAATATCGGTTAACTTTCCGGGGGGTAAGAGGATGCCATCAGGCCGACAGGGTTGGGACAGCAGTTCGCACAGCCGCCGGCCCAACTGGCGTTCATAGCTCCAGTAGCGGTGCAGATAAAGCCGCGAACCGTCGAGAATCAGCGGGGCATAATCGCCGGGGTTGCCGACAACTCCGGCCCGGCGCAACGTTTCCTGCCAGGTCCCGGGATCGGGAATCGGGGCCCGGGCGGCCGCGGCGCGCAGCATTGAGGTGGTGTCTCGGTCGTATCCGGTGAGGTCGCGGAAATAGTCGTTGAGGTTGCCGGAGACGGAGGTAAGATCGAAACAGACGTGTTTGCGGGTCACGGTGGCGTTGCTGACCAGCGCCGCGGCCAGAAACAGCGGATAGGAAAAATTATTGTCGTTATCCGGGCCGGCATGGCGGCAGATGAAACGGGCGAAGTGCAGGTCGATGTCGCCGAACAACTGGCGGCCGCGCAATTGCTCCAGATTGGTAATGATGGAGTTGGTGGTAGTCATGATTTATTGCTCCGGAAACAGACGGTGAAGTTGCTGCACGACCGTGAGGTCGGGACGATCGAAAAAGACGCCGCCGGCGGGATCGCGGCCGTTGATGCCGCGGACGTAAAGGTAAAAGACGCCGCCGAAATCGCGTTCGTAATCATATCCCGGCAGGCGGCGGCGCAGATATTTGTCGGCGGCCAGGGTATAAATGTAGTACTGGAGGATATAGGCGGCGTCGAACATGTTCTGCAACAGCGCCGGCTGCCGGTAGTCGCGATAACGGTCGCCGAGACAGGTGGTTTTCCAGTCCAGAATAAAGTAACGGCGGCGATAGCGGAACAGCAGGTCGATCTTGCCGGTCATAAAGCCGCGACGCGGTCCTTCTCCGGTTTGAAAACGGATCGAGGCGGCATTGACGGCGGCGGCAAAATCGTTGCGATAACCGAGCAGGCCCCGGCGATGAACCAGGCGGTTGACTCCCGGAAGATCGATGTCGCCGGTTACCGGGAAGAAGAAATTCATTTCCGCCACCCGGTCGGCGGCGGGAAGGCGGCAGAGCCGGAACTCCGGATCGTCGTCGCGCAGTGGGGTGCGCAGCACGTGGCCGAACATTTCCTGCAACTGGCGGTGACGCAAGCGGCGGATGGCCGGATATTCCGGATCGGCGGGGTTGGCGGGAATGTAGCCGAAACGGCGCAGTTTTTGATCCAGCAATGCCGTTACGGTCGGATGTTTTTCTCCCTCCGGGGACTGAAACAGGGTGAAATCGAGCTGTTCGAACATCTGGTGGACGCAGTCGCCGGAAACCGCACCGCGGGGAAATCCGGCAAACAACGGTATGTTTTCCGCTTCCGGTTCGACGTCGGTTGGTGTTGCGACCATGGCGGTGGTGGTTGCGGGGATGTCGGCGGCAGATTCTGCTTCCGGATCATCGCGATCGGGATTGCGTGCCTGTGGCGTATGTGATCCCTCGGCCAGCGAAGAAAAACTCATGACTCCGGAATGGCGGGGAATGATTTTTCCTTCCGGCCAGGGTAGCGGGGTCGGTGTTGCAGGCGCGGGTTCCGGTTCCAACCGGACGGCGGTGGTGGCGTCGGTGGGGATGACGATGCGGATTCCGGCTTTCTGCCAGCGTGCGGGGATTTCGGGCCGTTCGGTGTTCGACGGCTCGAGCAGATGGCCGTTGAGATGTTCCGGGGTGCCGTCGGTCATCAGGTAACGGAGCGCGGAATCTTCCGCCCGACGGATATTGCCGTCGGCCACGGCGCAGAAATATCTGGCCCGGGTTACGGCCACATATAACAGCCGCAACGTTTCCGACAATTCTTCGTTGTAATGGCGCAGTTGGAGTTCGGTCGGCGGCGAATCCCCCAGAAACAGTCGGGCTTGTCGGGTGCCGTCGGCCGCAGGGGTATGAAAAACGAAATCCTCCGGTTGCGCTCCCGCTTTTTTACTGCCCCGGAAGCCGCGTTCCCAGGTGAACGGGCAGAAAACGATGGGGAATTGCAGCCCCTTGCTTTTGAAAACGGTCATGATTTTGACGGCGTCATCGTCGCTCTCCAACCGCTGCTCATATTCGGCGTTGTCTTCGGGGTCGAGGATGCGGGCGCGCAGCCATTCGAGCAGCGAAGTCATGCCCATCATGCCGTTGCGGCCGGCCCGATGCAGCAGTTCCCCCAGATGCAGGAGGTTGGTAATGCGGCGTTCTCCGTCGGTTTGCAGCAGCAGATTGGTGCGGACCGAACGCGGCTGGGCGTCGGCGGCGGGGGCAAAGACGGCGGTATCGGTGGCCAGCAGCCGCCGGAACATGCGGATAAAGCCGTCCTGCTCCCACAGCCGATGGTATTCGGCGAAAATATCCAGCCATTTTTCTCCGCCGTCGGCCACCTCCGGGGCGGCGTCGGCGGCAAAGGCGGCGCTGATCCGGTCGAGGGGCTGGGCGAACAGCGAGGTTGCCAGCGCCGTGCGCAAGGCGGTCGGATGGCCGGGATTGACGACGGCGTTGAGGACATGGTACAGTTCAACGGCTTCGGCGGCGGCGAAGACGCAGGCCGACTTCTGAATGACCGCGTTGACGCCGCGATTTACCAGTTCCCGCCGGACCAGTGCGGCCTGATGGTGTTTGTTGGTCAGGACGGCAATGTCGGCGGCGCGGACCGGAATATCTCCGGTTTCGGTACGGTAACCGGCGCGGCCGTGCCGGGCGTGATTGAGTATTGCGGCAATCCGGTCGGCGGTAATGGCGGCCAGCCGTTTTTCCGCCTGACCGCGGGCGGTCGGTCCATCGGTCCATGCGGTCGGCAACCACAGTTCCAGCGGGGCGGCGGTTGTATCTTGTCCGGCAATGATGAGCCGGGCGGCCGGACGGCCCGCGACTGCGGCCGGATAGCGGATGCGGGGATCGGCGAACGGCAGCGGCAGGTCGAACAGGGCATTGACGGCGTCCAGCAACGCGGCCGAGGAACGGTAGTTGCGGATCAACGTGGGTTTGCTTTCTTCCGGCAGACGGTCGGCGGCTTCGAGATAGGCGAAAACGTCGGCGCCGCGAAAGCCGTAGATGGCCTGTTTGGGGTCGCCGACCATCAGCATCATGGCGTCGGGATGGCGGAAAACGGCGTTGAAAATTTCATATTGAACCGGATCGGTATCCTGAAATTCATCGATCATGACCACGCGGTAACGCTGCCGGATGGCGGCGGCGAATCGCGGTCCGACCGGGCGGCGCAGGGTTTGCCGCATGGAGAGCAGCAGATCGTCGAACGAGTGTACCTGCATTTCGTGCTTGCGTCGTTCCAGCGCGCCGTGGTGCAGGAAGTCGAGCAGGGACTTTTTCAGGGCGGCGGTCAGAATTTTTCTCCCGGCGCTGAATTCTGTGGCGGCGGCGGCAAAGTGTGCCAGCTCCGGCGACCAGGCGGCGGCTTTGCGCTTGAGGACGGCGCCGGTCAGGGGGGCGGTGGCCATGGCGGCCAGCGCATCGGGCAATCCGGCGGAGATGGTGTGCTGTTCAAACCACAACTGCAAGCGGTGCAAATAGACGGGATAGGCACGGGCGGGAGCGGTTTTGAACGGCAGGGCGCGGATTTCGTCCGCCAGTTGCGGCGACCACCACCTCTCCGGGGTCTGGAGCAGCGCGGCTGCTGCCGTCGCCGGGTCGGCGGGCAGTTCCGCGGCGGCGACTATGGCGATTTCCGGATTGGCATGCAGACGTTCGGCCAGTTTGACCATGGCGTCGGGCGTGAGTCCGGCGGCCTCGGCAAAGGCGGCCAGGGCGGGGGAAGGATAAACCGTTTGCCGCCACCAGTCGTCCACGACTTCGCGCAGCAGGTCTGACTGGTCTTCCAGCAGTTCGGTGTCGAACGGCAACCCGCTTTCGAAGGTGAATTCGCCGAGCATCCGGGCGCAGAAGCCGTGAATGGTCATGACGGCGGCTTCATCGAAATCCAACAGGGCGCTTTTGAGTCGTTGCCGGGCCAGCAGCCGGTAATGCGGCTGTTCCGCTGCCGCATACCGCGCCAGCCAGGCGGTCAGAATGCCGGCGGGAAAGGCGTCGTCGTCGGGGGGATCGGCTTCCAGCGCGGCCACTGCCGTGGCCAGATTGGCGCGAATGCGTTCGATCAGTTCGGCGGTGGCCGCTTCGGTGAAAGTTACGGTCAGGAGGTGGCGGAGGCCGAGATCGTGCCACGCCGGCGCGGCGTCGGGGCCTTCGAGCAGCAAACGCAAATAAAGATTTTCCAACTGATAGGTCTTGCCGGTTCCCGCCCCGGCTTCGATCAGGGTGCGGACGCCAGGGCCGATGGGCTGATGCAACAGATTGAATTCGTTCATGCTTCACCTTCCCGACCCACCGGGTCCAGCGTGGCGAAAACGGTTCTGGTGTGACGGAGAAAGGCGGTACGGAATGCCGGTGTTTCGGGCATGGCGTCACCGTGGCAGAAACGCAGGTAGTCGTCGTAATGGGAGTAACGGCTGTCGGCATCCGGCCATTTGGCGGCGGCATGGGCGATGGCTTCTTCCGGCGCGCCGTTTCGGGACAGAATGTTCCAGGCGGCCAGGGCGGCCTCGGGTTCGAAAGGCAACGGTTCCTTCATACCGCTCCGATACAGTTGCAGCAGCGTCGACAGGGCGCGGAAGGAGTCCGGCGGCGACGGGATGGCGCCGCGGCAGTTCAGGTGATGGTCACGGGTGAAAAAAATGGTTTCATCGACGGTGGCGGTTACCGCGTCGGAGCGCAGGGTGTCCGTACCCAGGACGAGATGGTGCAGTCGGGCGTTGAGTTCGTCGGCCACACGCAGACGGCCGAAGCGGTAGAACACCTGGCGCACCTTGCCGTCGCGGCAACGGTAGAGCTGGTCCAGGGATATTTCCAGTTCGAATTGCAGTTCCGGAAAGACGATCAGATGGTTTACCGACGGCAGCGGCGCGGACAGCATGGTCAGCATGGCGTCGCAAAACGGGGTAAAGTCCTCCTGAAAACGATCGAAAGCGATCTCGCCCTGCGCTCCCACCGGCAGCAATCCGGATGCCGTCATCGTCCGACGGGCCGCGGCGGCGACGGCGGCCGACATGGTCGGGGTCGGGGTGGTTCCGGATGCGGTCGCCGCCAGTCCTCGCTGTAACAGTTCGTTGCCGAACTGGTAGCGGTCGAGCGCGTCGAGGGCAAACGGTTCGCGGTCGTCCGGTGATTGGTCGTCGCGCAATTCCAGCCGGATCCCGGCGCGCCGGCGGCAAAAAGCTCGGGCTGGATTGGCCAGAAAGTCGGCCAGATCATGCAAAGTCAGGCGGCGCATTTCTTCCGGCAACGGCGATTCGCACTTTGGGGCCGGCGGTGGCAGGGGACCGGCGGTTCGGGCGTGGCGCAGTGCCGCGGCGGCGCGGCAGTTTTCCGTGGAATAGGACACCAGACGATGGTTTTCCCGGTCTTTCGGGGTGAAATATCGGCGGCTGAAAGCCTGAAGCGGATGGCGGACCACCAGTTGTTCCGCCGTCTGCTGCCGGTGTTGCTGCGGCGGGGTGTCGGGCGCGGGGGGCGCCAGATAGTGGTCGGCCAGCAGGTCCAACAGTTCGCAGACGGGAGCGGCGGGAGGAATGGAGGTGTTTTCCCGAATATTCTGCCCCACATAGCTGAGATAAAACACCTCCCGGGCCGACATCAGGGTCTCCAGCAGCAGATAGCGGTCGTCGCCGCGGGCGGAACGGTCGCCGAGCCGGGGACGGGTTGCCATCAGATCGAAACTGGTCTTGCGGTCCTGGCGCGGGAAGGCGCCGTCGTCCATGCCCAGCAGGCAGATAACCCGGGCCGGAATGCTGCGTAACGGCTTGGCCTGGCAGAAAGTGATGCCGCCCTGCAGGAAGCCGCCGGTGGCGTTGGTGTCGTCCAGATGGCGGCGCAGACAATAAAGGATGGCGGCCGGATCGAGACGAAGCGTGGCGGCGCGGTCGCCGCCGCCGGTGACAACGGCGGCGTACCAGTTTTCAATGGCATCGCGGATGGCCTGAATACCGTCGATGTTGTCGCGGTCCGGTTGGAGAAAATCGTCCACGGTTCGATTGAGGAGGATGCGCCATTCTTCCGGGGCGGCGCCGTGATGTTCGTAACAACGAAGGTGGTCGTGCAGTACGATCAGCCGGTCGAGAAAATCGCAAAGTTTGCCGAGCAGGACGGCACTGTCGCCCTCGATATTGTCGTAGGGTAAAATATCGCCGTCGGCGGTGGTCCAGAGCGCACTGCTGCCGGGGTGATCGGGATGCAACGCGAATCCGGCGAGCATGCGCTCCAGTCCGAAGCGCCAGGAATTCTGACGGAAAGCCACGCCGCTTTTTTCGCGGTGATAGGCGTCGTCCAACCCCCAGTTGACGCCGTTGTCGCGGAGCCAGCGCCGGATGCGGTCGAGATCGTCCTCGTCGATACCGCAACGGTTGCGGACGGCGTCCGGTTCCAGCAGGTCGAGGACCGCGTTGACCCGGAACCGTTCGCGGTCAAGGGTGAGCAGGCGCAGCCAGGCGACCACTTCCGGCCGGGCGGCATTGGCGGCGCGGTCGGCGATGGTGGCGTAACACCATTGCGGTGACGCCGGGTCGACGGTGTTGAAGACGGCTTCGATATAAGGAGCATAGGCATTGATATCCGGTGCCAGCACCAGAACGTCTTCCGGACGCAGGCCGGGACGGTTCAGGAACAGGTGCAGCAGATTCTCATAGAGAACTTCCACTTCCCTCATGCGGCTGTGGCAGGAATGAAACTGCAAGGTATCGTCATGGGGATCGAACGGAGTCCTGACCGCGGCAAGGCGAAGGCGGGTGATGTCATCCTGAATCCAGGTCAGCAGTCCGGCCCCTGCCGGCGTTTCCTCCGGGGCAAAGCAGGGTTCGTCGGCGGTCAGGTCGGCGGCATTGATCAGGGCGAAAAATTCCCGGCCCTGTTCGCCCCAGGAGCCCAGCAGCGGATTGGCGCATTCGAAGGCGGCTTCGGCCACCGCGGCGAACGGCGCGGTGTTCCGAACGTCGGCGGCGGTTACGCTGGACATCGGCCGGTTTCCGGCCTCGTGCAGCAGCCGGCGGTAGGCGCGATTGTATTCCCAGTACTCGGCGCATGGGTTGAGATAATAAAAATCCACCCGGATCAGCCGGGAAACGGCGAAAATAATGTCCAGATACATCGGAGCCAGACTCGAAAATCCGAAAAAGAACACCCGCTGCAATTGGCGCAGACCGGAAAAATCGGCGGGAGCGGCGTTGCTTTGCCGCTCCCGGGGGAACTGTTCGGGATAAAGCTGTTCCAGCAGCACCTGATAATAAAAGGCGGGATGGGTGTGGCGGCGGTCGGCGGTGACGGCCTGCCAGAGCAACTGTTGCCAGCGGCCGTCCGGCTGTTCCGTCAGGGGATTGACGCCGCGGTCCCAGGCGTTGATGAGGTCCGGACGATAGGTCAGATAGCGGTCGAATACCCGGGCCAGCCGCTCCGCCAACTGGATCAGTTTCAGGTTATGATTGTCCCCGGACAAATACTGTTCCAGCATCCGGAATTCCGGCTGCGGCAGCAGTTCCGGCAGTATCGCGGCGATTCGCCAGGTCAGATTTTCCGGTTCGAAAAAGGCGAAATCGGCCGTACTGCCGCCGTACTGCCGCGCCAGCGGACCGAAAATGTAGTCGCGGAGGAAATGGCGGGGAAACGGGAACTCCAGATTGGCGGCGATTCCGGCGGCGGCGGCCAGCGCCATATTGAGCCAGCGGGCCATGCCGCGGCTTTGCACCACGATTTGGTCGGCACGCAACGGATCGCTGCCGTGACCCTCTTCCAGTCGTCCGGCAAGCACGGCGGCCAACTGTTCCAGCCGGTTGCCGTGATAGAGGTAAAATCCGTTTGGTGCGTCATTGAACAAATCCATGATGATCTCCCGCTGTGGCCATGGCGTTACTATAGTCCTCCGGACGATGATTTACGAGTTGTCAGGAGCAATCGGGATTGATTTTTCCCGGTTTGGTTTTATGGTAATAGGCAGGGAGAAGTATGATGAAACCCGGTGACGATTTCAAGGACAAACGAATTCTGGTGCATGTGTGCTGTGCTCCATGCGCCGCACCATCGGTGGAACGCATCCATCTGGACAATTGGGGCGAAGTCGGTTTATATTTCACCAATTCCAATATTTATCCCCGGGAAGAATTCGAAAAACGGCTGGTCTACGTGCGGCGGTTGGCCGAGATCTGTGACGTGATTCTGGAAACCGATGTTTACGACCATGCCGCCTGGCTGGCCCATATTCATGGTCTGGAATGCGAACCGGAAAAAGGGCGTCGCTGTGCCCGCTGTTTCGAATATAACCTGATCCGTACCGCCGAACTGGCCGATCGCGCCGGATATGATGCCTTTACGACCACGCTGACCCTGAGTCCGCACAAGATTTCCCAGGTGATTTTTGCCATCGGGGCGCAATTCCCCAAATATGTGCCTTATGATTTCAAGAAACGCAATGGCTTTATCCGCAGTCTGCAGCTCAGTCGGGAATACGATTTTTATCGCCAGAATTATTGCGGCTGCGAGTTCTCCTGTCGTCATTCCGGCTAGCACCCGGCGCGGCGGCGTCTATTCCGGCTTGTCTTCCGTGGCCGGCCGCTTGAAGATTCGGGTCGCCGATTCGAGCACTTTGCCGTTGCTGCGCAGGCGCAACGGTTTGTCCGCCTCCGTTTCCCACGCCAGCTTTTCCGTTTTCGGCCGACTGAACACCATGGTCCGGGGATCCGTCGGATCGGGATAGTGCGGCGCGAGAGGGGGGAGTGGAGGTATTCCCGTCGCCCCTACCGGGGCGGCGGCCGGGGCTTCTTCCCGCCGCCGGATTTTCTCCTTGATGACCTGGCCGAGGTCCACGATGACGGTGGGCGTATCGTCTTTGGGCATGGCTACGGTTTTATCCTGCGCTTGTTTCAGGGCGGCTTTCCGTCGCTGTTTTTCCACGATTCCCAACGGAACGACCAGTTGTGCGATGGCTTCGGAAATCGGATTGCGCCGATTTTCCGCCGGATCGGCGGCGGTGTCCGGGTCCATGAATTCCGGCATTTCCAGCAATGTGCGCTGATGTTCCAGCCAGTAACTGTCGTCGCTGTCCTGAAAGCCGTGTCGGCGCAGGATGGTGGTGTCGGGACGGCGACAGGCCCAATTACGGGTCCGGAGATCGAGCCAGTCGACATATTGCAGCAGTACAATATCCACCTGGAAAGGGATGGTTTCCTGCGGCAGCGAATAACTGTGATGGTAACTGATCGCATAAAAAACATCATCCGGCAACATCCATTTCCGAACACAGATCCCTCCGGCGACGGCATGGGAAATATTGAAAACGGCCTCTTCCGCCTGTTCCAGACATTGCTGCGTCCGGTGGGCCTGATCCATGACGTCGTCGTAACGGTGGGGCATGAAACGCCGCAGCAGTGGTATTCCGATGTCGTGGAGCAACGCGGTCAGCGGCGACAACCCGAGCGTGGGGAAATGATAGTGACGCTGCAGATTGCACAACAATACCGAGGTGGAATAGACATGACGCCATTCTTTCTGATCGATCCGGTTGTAGAGCGGCATAATCAGGAAAGAATAGATCAGGTGTTTGGTGTTGACTTCCCCCAGTGCCCGCATGGCTTCCAGGATGGTCTCATGGCCCATTTCCGGAACCCCGGACAATTTGACGAGATGATCCCGGAAGGTTTTGCTTCGTTCCACTATTACCGCCAGTTTGGCCATATTGAACGACGGCTCCCGCAGTATTGCAATCACTCGCGCACTGCGGGCCGAGAGAAAGGGAAATTTTTCAAAAGCGCTCAAATAACGGATGATCTGGCGTTTTTCGAAAAAATTGTGATTTTTCCCCCCGCGGGAGTTGGTTTTGCATTCATCCATTATGTTGCCAATTTTCAACTTGAATCAGGTTGACGTTTTCGGTAATAAATGATTCACCTTCTTAACATAACCCAATCCGCGGATTTTTCAAGGTAACCGCCGTGAATTGACTTTCCGCCGCGGCCAAGTGCTTGAACCACGACCGTTGCCGCCGACATCCTCGGCTTGCCGAATCGGCTGTCTCGGTGGTTGCGGTTTGACCTCCTTCGTGTATGTGCCCCGAAAAATCATGCCGTGCGCCCGACCATATAGTCGAGCAGTTCCGCCAACAGTCGACGATACCGGTTGTCCGGAAAAGACATCAGGCATTCCCGTGCCGCAGTCAGGCGCTGTTCCGTTTCGTGCCGTACCGCCGTTTCGGCGCCGCTGTCCCGAATCAGTGTCCGGGCGCGATTCAGCACGGTAGTGTCGCCGGGGCCCCGTCCCAGCAGTCCGAGCAGTTCGCTGCGTTTGGGCGGCGGCAGGGTTTTCAGCGCCCGAATCAACAGCATGGTCGGTTTGGCTTCGGCCAGATCGGAGCCGATCGGTTTGCCGAATTCGGCCTGATCGCCGTACAGTCCCAGCCAGTCGTCGCGATACTGGAACGCGATTCCGGCCTGGGTGGCGAATTCGCCCAACGCCGTGACTCGGGGATGGTCCGGGTCGGCGGTGTTCAGGGCGATCATCGCCCCCGTTTCGGCACAGAACCGCAACAGTACTCCGGTTTTCAGGTAAAGCATCCGGTTGACCTGTTCGGCGGTGAGCCGCTCCGGTCCGATAAACGCGAATTCCACATCCAGAGCCTCGCCGGAAATCAGTTCGCGATGGACGAAATCCTGCAGCCGCAGGGCAAGTTTTACCGTTAATTCAGGTGCTACGCCGTTCTCTGCCGCCCGGTGCAGCAGCATCCGGTTGGCCCAGGCCTGTTGCAGGTCGCCGGCCAG
>JAQUZV010000277.1 GCA_028691155.1 Victivallales bacterium | reverse complement strand
GAAAGAAAAATGCCGAAGCCATTATCGAAAAGCGAATCCAATACCTGATCGGCGATCCCAGCCAACAGTGGTAAAACCGTCCGAAACCGGTTCCTCTTCAGCCCAACACCAACCGGTTCCTCTCCAGCCCAACACCAACCGGTTCCTCTCCAACCCAACACCAACCGGTTCCGGACGGCAATAGGAAAAAATCCTCCCACCCCCAGGAACAACCGCGTCGGTTCCGGCCCTGATCGCTTGCCATTTTCAACATGCAACCAAGATCAAATCACCCTGCCGCCGCCCGTGCCCCAGCTCAAAGCGATCCGGAAACATCCCCATGCTTCCGGACCCCCGATATCTTTCCGGCTGTCGCCGGAGTTATTCGTCCTCTTCCTGCGTGGCCTGGAATTTGGCAATCAGTTCCGCCGCCAGCGCAGGCGGCACCGCTTCGTAACGATTGAATTCCATTTCAAAGGAGCCCCGGCCCTGCGTCATGCTGCGCAGTTCGGTGGCATATTTGGCCATTTCCGTCTGGGGCACTTCCGCCCGGATAACCTGAAGGCCCTCCTCGGCTTCCATCCCCATGATCCGGCCGCGCTTGTGATTGAGGTCGCCGGTAATATCCCCCATAAACTCATCCGGCACCACGATCTTCACCTCCATGACCGGTTCCAGCAGAATCGGCTTGGCCTGGTGCATCGCCTCCTTGAAGGCGCCGCGGGCGGCAATCTTGAACGCCATTTCCGAGGAATCGACCGGATGATATTTGCCGTCGTAAACCGATACTTTGACGTTTTCCACCTTGCACCCGGCCAACGGACCGTTGACCATACTTTCGGCAATGCCTTTTTCCACCGCCGGAATAAAATTGCGGGGGATATTGCCGCCGACCACGTCATTGCTGAATTCGAAGCCGTCGGGATTGGCGGCAATACGCAGATGAACCTCCGCGAACTGGCCGTGTCCGCCGGTCTGTTTCTTGTGGCGGTAATGGCCTTCGCCCTTGCCGGTGATGGTTTCCCGATACGGAATTTTCGGCGTCGAGGTAACCAGTTCCACCTTATAAACCTCTTTCAGTTTGCGGATGACATTGCCCAGATGCTGGTCGCCCATGCCGCCGAGCAGCAGTTCATGCGTTTCCTCATGACGTTTGAATTCAATGGTGGGATCGCTTTCCGTCAGTTTATGCAAGGCGGCGGCGGCTTTGTCCTCCTCTCCCCGTTTGGCGGTGGTAAAGGCATAATACATTACCGGAGCCGGAAATTTGATCTTCCGCATTTCGTGTTCTTCGCCGCCGGAAGCCAGCGTATTGTTGGTATGGGTGTTCTTCAATTTGGTCAACGCCACCATCATGCCGGGACCGGCTTCCGTCACCGGCTTCTGCGTCTTGCCGTTCATGGTCAGCATGGCCACGATCTTTTCTTTCGTCCCGGTGGTCAGGTTGGTCACTTCCTGATCGGTCCGGAACGTGCCGTTGAAAACCCGGATGAAATTGAGCTGTCCGACGAAGGGGTCGATCAGAGATTTGAAGACCAGGGCCTCGGCGGGAGCGTCGGGAGAAATGGCCGTTTCCGTTCCGTCCTCCTGGCTGAACTTGCCGACATCGGCCGGAGACGGGAACAGATTGACCACGCCGTTGAGCAGTTTACCGATTCCGATATCCTTGATGGCGCTGCCGGCAAACACCGGTACCATGGCGCCGTCCTGAATGGCCTGGTGCAATCCGGCGGAAATTTCGGCTTCGGTAAGTTCTTCGCCGTCGAGATAGCGCGTCATCAGCTCTTCGTCGGATTCGGCAATGGTATCCATAATATGCTCGCGATACTTCATCACGAACGCTTCGAGGTCCTGAGGCACGTCGGCATCGCGAAACACATGCACCACTTTGCTGAGCGAATTTTCCTTGCCGACCGGAACCGTAAAGGGAATGCAGCGGGTTTTGCCGTAGACTTCCTGAATCTGTTCAATCACCCGATAATAGTCGGAACGTTCCCGGTCGAGATTGTTGATGAAAATGCAGCGCGGCAAATTGAGTTTGTTGGCCAGATTCCAGACCCGGTTCGACCCCACTTCGATCCCGTTGACCCCGTCCACCACCATCAGCATGATATCCGCGGCATACAGCGAAGCGCTGGTTTCACCAATGAATTCCCCGTATCCGGGCGTGTCGATAAAATAAAATTCGCAGTCGTTCCAATTGCAGTTGAGCGGCGTCGCATAAATGCTGCCCTGGCGGTCCTGTTCGTCGGCGGTATAGTCGGAAACGGTATTCTTCTGGGGCACGCTGCCCTGACGACCAATTACCCCGGACTTGAAAAGCATGGCCTCGCACAGCGTGGTTTTCCCACTGCCGCTATGGCCGGCAACAACAAAATTACGGATCTTTTTCACATCTTTCATGGATGCACATTCTCCCATGTTGTGTTGTTCGCGACGACAAACTGCAAAGAACATCGGGGCCGATTCCTCATCCGGAACGATCCCCATCCTAACAATAGCAGGAGTTGACCATAAGTCAAAACGCCAAATCGGCGGCGGAAAAGTTTTTTCACTTCTTTTGTCGCCGCCCCGGCAATATTCCCCACCCCACGCAACCGCCCGATATGAACAATCCGTCCGACGGCCGCAAAGGATTGCCGCATGATCGCCCGGCGGCCATTTCCGGCCGGACCACGTTTTTTTTGACAAATCCGCTTGCCCGAACCAACGGTTGGCGTGTATATTGTCGTTTCTGAAAGGAAGCATAACACAGAGCGGGAATGACAACAATGGCGGAAGACGGCTTTAAAACTCCGGTGGCGGTAGTGGGATTGGGTTTGCTCGGGACCTCGCTGGCCATGGCCCTGAAAGCGAAAAAAATCCCGGTGACCGGCTGGACCAGACGACGGGAAATCCGGAACTGGGCCGTGGCACAACAGATCATCACGGCCACCGCCGATGATGTCGAATCCGTCCTCGGCCAGGCCGCCATTACCGTAATCTGTCTGCCCATTCCCGAAATCATCGCCTTTGTCCGTGACCATGCCGGCGCCTGGCGGCCCGGAGCCGTGGTTACCGACATCGGCAGCGTCAAGGAAGTAATCGTGACCGCCGGAGAAGCGGAACTGGTGCCCCGCGGGGTTCATTTTGTCGGCAGCCACCCGATGGCCGGGACGGAAAAGTCAGGTCCGGAACACGCCTTTCCCGAACTTTACGACAATGCCGAAGTGTTCGTCACCCCGACGAAACAAACCGATCCGGCCGCCGTCGCCGCCGTCCGGCAATTGTGGGAGCTGATCGGAACCTCGGTTGTAGCTATCGATCCCGCCACGCATGACAATCTGGTGGCCCATACCAGCCATATTTCCCATCTGCTGGCCCTGTCGCTGACCGAAGCGGTGCTGGATTGCCGGGAAGAACTGCGGCCGCTGCGTTACTCCGGTTGCGCCACCGGTTTCCGGGATACTTCGCGCATCGCGTCGTCGTCGCCGAAAATGTGGCGGG
>JAQUZV010000014.1 GCA_028691155.1 Victivallales bacterium | reverse complement strand
TCACCCCTCCTCAATCTGCCCCGCCGGAACATGGTAACCCGCTCTCCGCCAGCATGATTACTCCCCCTCGGGACATAAATGGACTTTTACGGACTTTCGACCCCATTTGTCGTCCCCACCCCTTCGCACCGGCTCGCTGCCGGACGCCCGGCACTGCCGGGGGAGTTATGGTTGCTGCGCAACGGGAATTAAGATTCAAGGTCAGTCGCTGGCAAATGCAGTAGCAACGCACCGGCACGTTGCCGGACGCGGTCCAGCGGCGGAACGCTGGGCGCCGCAGGCGAAATCTCCTGCTCTTTATCTCCCTAACCTAAAAAAAGGAGTTCCCGCCACGGGGAAGCGAGCGCAGCAATGCTTCCCGTGGCGGGAACGGTTGAGCTCATGTACCATGAACCATACGATTAATGTCTGACCTTCCGTTATCTCGTCCCTCTTCTGTCTTCCCTCTTCTCGCTTCTCGCTTCACTTCCGTTCCCGCTTCCAGTTCCCGCTTCCGGCACATGGATGCGGTATCATTCAGGTGGGATTGATGGTTTATGTCGTTTGGGAGTACGCTTTAGGATTGGAGGTATTGGAGGTTATGAAAAAGGCGGCGCATACGGAATAGCCCCTCTATATATAAAGAAGGGAAAGAACGGAAAGTTCACTATGGATATTAAAGAAGGAGAAGAAAACTGGCGTTCACTATGGATATAATGAGGGGAAAGGAAAAGGGAATTCGCACTGGGGGCCGCAACCCGCAATTCAGTTTTTGACGTTTAAACGCATAACCGTAAAATTACCCGGGAGCATTGCTGCGCTCGCTCCCGCGATAATTTTACTCCTTCTTTCAGGTGAAGAATAAGAAGAAAAGGAATTTCGCCTGCGGCGCAGCGTTCCGCCGCTGGACCGCGTCCGGCAACGTGCCGGAGCGTTGTTACTGCCGTTTCCCGCAACTGACCTTGCATCTTAATTCCTGTTGCGCAGCAACCACAACTCACCCGGCAGTGCCGGGCATAATGTCAACAATGATAATAAATAAATCAACGGTCATTCTTGCGGATTGCTCCAAACGGCAGTAAATTAATCTTTCATGACTTTAATCTTTAATCAAATGACGGTAGTAAATGCTGACTCGGGACCTGGGCGAAAAACTGGAACAATACTTTTTGTCGATTATTCTCGGCAAACGCAAACGGCCGAAAGATACGGCCATTCGGGCAATTTTGTTTTTCCTATCCCGCTTCTATCGCCTTGCCGTACAATTTCGCCTCTGGGTTTATGATAAACGCGTGTTCCGCAACCGCTCGATCGGCTGTCTGGTCATCAGCATCGGCAATCTCACCTGCGGCGGCACCGGCAAAACCCCGGTAGTCGAAGTCTTTGCCCGCACCTTGAGTCAAAAAGGACGCAAAGTGGCCATTCTGAGTCGGGGCTATCGCTCCAAACAACGCTCGCTATGGACCAAGTTACGCCAGAAGTTCTCTTCCCGCAAGAAGGAAATTCCCCCCAAAGTGGTTTCCGACGGCAAAAACTTACTGCTGGATTCGGCTTTTGCGGGAGACGAGCCGTTCATGCTGGCTTCCAACCTGCGCGATGTCGTCGTACTGGTGGACAAGGATCGGGTCAAATCCGGCCTCTACGCCATCGAGGAATTTGCCACCGATACCCTGATCCTTGACGACGGCTTTCAATATCTCAACCTGAAACCCCATATCAATATTATGCTGATCGATTCCACCGATCCGTTCGGCAATCATCATGTGCTGCCGCGCGGCATCCTGCGCGAACCAATTAAAAACCTGCGCCGCGCCGATTATATTTTCCTTACCAAGTCAAATGGAGGCAATCATTTACGCCATTTTAAATCCTTTATCAGACGGCATAATCACCGGGCGGAAATTATCGAATGCTGCCATCGCCCCAAATATCTCGAAGATGTCTATGTCAAGGATGTCCGACGGGATCTGGAAGTATTGCGCGGGAAAAAGATCGCCGCGATGAGCGGAATTGCCAAACCGGAAAGTTTTGAAGATTTTCTCCGGGGTTTCGGCGCGGAAATCGTTTATTCCGAACATTACGCCGACCATCACCGTTACCGGCAGCAGGAGTTGATCGATTTTATCAATGCCGCCAAAAAAGCAGGAGCGCAAATGGCCATTACCACGGAAAAGGACGCCGTCCGCATGCCGCGGCTGGACCGGCGCGACCTGCCCCTATACTTTATGCGGATTGAAATCGATATCCTGAGCGGCCAGGAAAGCTTCGACCAGTGCATTACCCGAATCTGCTTCCTGTAGCCGCCCGATAAATTCAACCCGTTTTGCTTCAGCGGATAAAGTTGGTTTTGATCTTCGGCTCCATTTCCGGCAGCGGCAATTGTTCCCGTCCGGCAGCAATCACCTGCAACAGCCAGGCCATATTCCGTCCCAGAACCCGCATCGACTGCAACCCCTCCGCATCGGCGGCACTCTCTCCCGGCGCCCGGCCATAGACCTGATTCCAGTAATTCGACCCCACCGTAACCATTTCCGAAAGGCTGAAATACTTGTTCAACTGGTCGAAGGCATCGGTGGCCCCGGCCCGACGTACGGCCACCACCGCCGCTCCGGCTTTGAACCGAAACGGTCGACCACCCGCTGCCGCCGCATAAAAGGCCCGGTCGAGAAACGACTTGAACGTGCCGTTGATCCCGGCATAATATACCGGTGATCCCAATAATAAACCGTCGGCGGCAACCATCCGCGGCAACAGTTCATTGACGCAATCATCGAAGACGCAACGTCCATCGGCACGCTCGGCACATTTGCCGCAGGCGATACATCCTCGGATGTCCTTATTGCCGATATGAACGATTTCGGTGACGATGCCCGCCTTTTCAAGCTCACCGGCGACCGCGGACAACGCAATAAAGGTGTTGCCCTCCGACCGTGGACTGCCATTGATTGCCAACACTTTCATCGTTGACCCCCTGAATTGAAATGAGATAATTGCTATAAATCCGCCCTGCCGCCCGTAAAACATCGGATTCCGATGCGGACGGAGGTGCAGTAAATCAGAATTGATTATGCCTTATCTTCTTTGGCATCAAAGATAGTATCGGGATTGCCGGAAATAATGCCGCGACTGGTGGAGGTGACAAACCGAACGAAATTGGCCACTTCCGGCGTCACTGTCCCCGCCATGATTTCCCTGACCGCATTCTTGGCATTCAACCCGTTGAAGAAAAACAGCTTGACCGCATGCCGAATGGCGGCGCGCTGTTCATTGCCGAATCCCGCCCGGCGCAGACCGATGGTATTGGGGCCGACAATATAGCCGTTTTTCTCCATCAGGCAATACGGCGGCACATCCTGGACCAGAACATTGTTGGCGCTGATCATCGCCAGGGTTCCAATCCGGCAAAACTGGTGCATCTTGACAAACCCGCTGATAATTGCCCCGTCACCGATTTCGACATGGCCGGACAACGCGGTCTGATTGGCAATCGTCACCCGATTGCCGATCATGACATCATGCCCGGCATGGACAAACGCCATCAACAGAACGCCGTCGCCGATCACGGTTTTCTTGCCTTCGAACGGGGAACGATGAATGGTGACATATTCGCGAATCACCGTGTCGGCCCCGATTTCCGTAAAGGAAACGATGCCGTCCTTCCAGCGGTGGTCCTGCGGTTCTTCTCCCACCAGCGCACCGAAATACACCCGGCAGCGCGGCCCCAGGGTCGTATAGCGGGCGATTTTGACATGCGCGTCAATGGAACAGCCGTCGCCGATTATGGTGTGATCTTCGATAATCGCATAAGGCCCGACGGTCACATTTTCCCCTAACTGCGCGCCGGAATCGATAATGGCGGTGGGATGAATGGAACTGCCCATAATAATGCTCCGTAATAAAGTAGCCGACCCCGGTCAGGAGACGATGGAGGCACGGTCGGTATTGCCGCACAACACCATTTCCAAGCTTTCCGGATCGGAAAAGTTAAAGACGATAATCGGCAAACCGTTATCGCTGCACATTGAAAAAGCGGTGGAATCCATAACCTTCAAGCGGCGATTGATAGCTTCGGCGAAACTGATGGCCGGGAAACGCTCGGCCTGAGGGTCCTTAAAGGGATCGGCCGAATAAACGCCGTCGACCTTGGTGGCTTTCAGGACGGCTTCGCAATCGGTTTCGAGCGCCCGCAGGGCCGCCGTGGTATCGGTGGTAAAAAACGGGCTGCCGGTGCCGCCGGCAAAAATAACGATTTTCCCGGCTTCCATGGCCCGAATTGCTTCAAGGCGATCGAAAGTGCGGGCCACGGCGCCGACCGGAATCGCACTGAACACCTCCGCCGCCAGTCCGGCGGCGGTAAAGGCATCGCGCAAACAAAGTCCATTCATAATCGTGGCCAGCATTCCCATGTGATCGGCAGTAACCCGATCCATGCCGTCGCCGGCGCCGTTGGCGCCGCGCCAGATATTGCCGGCACCACAAACCAAAGCCACCTCCATGCCGCGGTCAACGATATGGCGGATCTTCTCCACAATTTCCCGGACGGCTTCCGCCTGGTATCCGAAATCATTGCCGCCCTTGAGCGCTTCGCCGCTGATTTTCAGCAATACCCGTTTGTAAATATAACCGGCCATAAGATGAACTCCCTTTCCCTGTATGATGATTTACCGTCCTCATCAACATACACCGTAAATACCAATAGAAAAGCGAATAATCTTGCTTCCCGCACTAAAAATTTCCGGATTTGCGGGTATATTACCGCGATACGAAAGCAATTCCGACAACAGGTCAGGAGAAAGAAGATATGACACCAGAGGGAAAACTCAAGGTGGGGGTAATCGGGGTTGGAGCACTGGGACGCCACCACGCCCGGCTATATAAGCAAAGCAAAAATGCCGAAGTCGTGGGAATTTACGACGTCAACCCGGAAACCGCCGCCGGTGTGGCCGCGGAATTCGACCTGCCGATTATCGACAACATGTTCGAGCTGGCCCGGCAATGCGATGCCGTCAGTATCGCCGTTCCCGCCACCCGACACCATGAAGTAACCGTGCCGATTCTCAATATGGGTGTTCATGTGCTGGTGGAAAAGCCGATTGCCGCCACCGTCTCGGAAGGCGAAGACATGGTCGAGGCCGCCGCCGCCAATCATGTGGTGCTGGCCGTCGGCCACGTCGAACGTTTCAACCCCGCCATGGATTTTCTGGAAAAGAATGCCCACAACACCCGGTTTGCCGAAGTACACCGCCTGGCCAAATATCCGCCGCCGCGCCCCGGCCTGCCCCGGCGCGGCACCGAGGTCAGCGTCATTCACGACCTGATGATCCATGACCTGGATCTGGTCATGACCATGTTCGGAACGGAAGTGGAGCACATCGATGCGGTCGGCATCCCGGTCCTCAGCGAAACCGAAGACATTGCCAGCGTCAGGATCAAATTCGTCAACGGCAGCGTGGCCAACATCACCGCCAGCCGGGTCAGTATGGAACCGCAACGGCGGTTCCGGATTTTTCAGTCCGACTGCTATATTTCAATGGATTACGGCAAACACAACGGCATGGTGCTGAAGAAAACCCGGGTTGGTTTGGCCCGCAAAGACATCAATCTGAGTGAAAAAAATGCCCTGCAGTATGAAATCGAGGATTTCCTGGCTGCCGTCGGCAAAACGATGGCCACTGGAGAGGTGGTAACTCCCCGGGTCTGCGGTCGGCAGGGACTGCGGGCGCTGCGTCTGGCCGAACGTATTACGGATGAAATCAAAAACTATAACGAAAAATATGGCATCGTCTTTTCCCGTTGACGCCGACGCCTCCGGAACGGTGCGGCGACGCCGTTCCCCGGCCAAAACCAATCTCCGGCTCAAGGTGACGTCCCGGCGCCCCGACGGGTATCATGAACTGGAAACACTTTTTATTCCGTTGCAATGCCCTGCCGATGTGGTAACCATCGATTTTGCCGCCCGGCAGAACGGGATTGCCACCGCCTCCGATGATCCGACCCTGCCGGTCAATGCCGCCAATATCGCCGGTAAGGCCGCGGCGGCCTATTGCCGGACGGCCGGAATTACTCCGTCCATGGCGATTTTTATTCACAAAGAAATTCCGGTGGCCGCCGGACTGGGCGGCGGCAGTGCCAATGCGGCGACCGTGTTGTTGCTGTTGCAGGAGTATTATCGGGCCCTGAACGGGGAACAACTGGCGGAACTGGCGGTAACACTCGGCGCGGATGTCCCGTTTTTTCTCCATTCCCGTCCGGCGGTGGCAACCGGAATCGGGGAAAAATTCACCCCCGCGACGTTCGATCCGACCCGCCTGCCGTTGCTCATCGCCGCCCCGGACTTCCCGGTCAGCGCCGCTTGGGCGTACCGTCACCTGAATCCGTCGGCCATTGGCCCCGCCCCCGGCATGACGGCCATGCTGGCCGCTATCGCCGCCGCCGACTGGAAACGCGTGGGCGCCCTGCTCTGTAACGACCTGGCGGCGGCTCTATACGAAAAATTTCCCCTGTTGGTCCACCTGCGCCAGGAACTGCTGACCGCCGGAGCCCTGGGGGCGGAAATCAGCGGCAGCGGACCGTCCATGCTGGCCATCTTCGCCGATCGAGCCGGAGCAGCGGCGGCGGCAACGGCAATCCAGACCGCCTTCGAAGGCAAAATACGAACCTTTGTCGCCATGGGTGAAACTTAAGATGTCCGACGCCGAACGCATTCTGACCTACGAAGACGAGGCCCTGTTTCTGGACGTAGGAATGGCAACGGAACCGAAAACCCGGCTGGAATTGCCCGCCGATCACCTGGAGCTGGAAGAAGCGGTCCTGGCACAACTGCGTGAACTTACCTCCGTCGCCGCACCGCTGGTGGTCCGGCTGGACGGCATGCCGACCGGTCTGGCGGTGGCGATAACCAACGCCATGACCCTGTGCGGCCGGATTCACGATCGCCTGGAACTGGCGGAACGCCATCTGCCGTTTTCCCGGCTGCATTATCTCTCCGACCGGCCGGATCTGACGTTGCCGCAACCGATGCGCGAACGCTTCGACCGTATCAACTGCGAACTGATCCGTCACACCGTCACGCCGGAAATATACCTCAACCCCGATCTGCGTCTCTGCCGGATCGACAATACCTCCATCACCCTTACCGATCTGGAATTGGCAGTATACTGGCTGCTGCTGTTGCGAACCGGCAACCAATTGCCCCCTCTGTGCGGCATCGAAATGCTGGCGGAAGAATTTCAGGCGTTTCTGGCCTCAACCGCATCCTATGTCATGCCGGGCGTAGTGGCATTGAGACATGGTGAACCGGACCTCCCACAACTCCGGGAGGCGATCAACCAGGTAGCGGGAAAAATTGCGGCGGCAATACCTTTTGAAGCCGGACGGTTTTTTTGTCTTCCGGAACCGATGCCGGAATCGTTCGGCCTCATGCTCAACGCCGAACGGATCAATTGCCCCCGCAATTACTAAAGAAAAATCCGGCCGCCATCCCGAGCAGAAAAACACAGCCAAGAGGTTCCCTGTTACAAGCTAAAACCAGGAACCGTTGAAGTTGAAGGTCGTCTCGGCCGCCGAATCGGATTCCGGGCCGGTCAGGTCATAAAATGCCGCCGCGCCGGACAACCCGGGCACCGACATGATTTCCCGCGGATACAAACGGGTAATGCCGTCACGCTCCCGACGAATGATAAAGCGATTGTTGCGCTGGTCGTGGATTTCTCCCGTCGCGGAAATTCCCGCCCGGGTCGCCAGCAATACCGGCCGCCCCCGACGGTAGATTTCCACCGGCAACGGAGTATGCGCCAATAGATGTTCCAGTTCGCCGCGTTCCAGTTCCACCCATCCCTGAACCCGGGCAACCCCATAGTCGTGCATTTCCGCCGCCGCCAGTGAATTGGCCACCGGCAGCGGAAATGACACCGTAATGATCAGATCGTGATATTTCCGCAGCAACGGCAAGCCATAAAATGACGTCACGCGAAAACGCCGGCAGCCGCAATCATAGGCATGTTGAATGGCCCGTCGCACTTCCGGCAGCCGCGCTTCCGGACAAAATGACGGTAAAATCACTTCGTCGCTCCCGGACAACTCCCGCTCCCGGCCCAATGGCACCGCCAGGTGGTCGAACGGCATCTCCGGCCGCCGCCCATCCGGACCCACGGCCGCCGTTACCGCCGCATCAGTCGGCGGTGTCGTCGCCGCCGCCCGGTAATCCTGCCAAAATCCATATAACCCGGAACCGTCTCCCGCCTGCAACGCGGACGACGGAATTTCCGCCGTCGCCCAATGCCAGAACTCCCGACGACACTGTTTCAAAATACTGGCCGGAACAAACCATTCCCCCGCCAGATGAATCGTCATGGTCCCCGCCGCCAAAGTATCCGAACAGGTAGCGGCAAATGCTTCCGCCACGGTAGCGGCGGATAACGGATGCTTCCGGGCCGGGGTCGGTGTGAGCGGACAGGTCCAAGTCCGCGGCGCCGTCAGATTGGTTACCGTCACCGCCAGGTGATCGGCGGTTATGGCAATCGCCAGGTCCGCCGCCGTCCTGGCCGGCGGCAACGCGGCGGCCCGATTGTCGTTGCTACGGGCGCATTCGCCGATTTTATACGCCACGGCGGGAAACGGCAGTTCCGTCGTATCGCAGGGTAAAAAGCAGATTTCGCCCCGCCCGGCTTTGGTAACCTCGGCGCCATGGACTCGAATGGCGGTCACCGTTACCACCGGGCCGTCCTCGGCCCGCGGCGGCAACAACCGCAGGCGGTCGCCAAGGTGAAAACGGCGTTCGGCCGCAATGACGATCCCGTCACGCCGCCGTTCCCGGATTCGACCGACCGGAAAACCCCAGATTCCCGGCGCTCCGGGCCGAATCAGACGGTCGAAATCCTCCCGACGGGCAAAACCTTCCGAACAACTGCGTCCGGCGGTATTATTGAGAATACGGGACGCCTTCGTCAGTACTTCCGGCGTAGGATGCTCCGCATCCAGCACCATGCGATAGGCACCGACCACACTGCGGACGTAGTCGGCCTTTTTCAATCGTCCTTCTATTTTCAGCGAAGTAACCCCCAGTTCCCGCAACAACGGCAACTGTTCAAGCAGACACAAATCGGCCGGAGAAAAAAGATAACCCTCCGTTCCAGCCGCCCCATACCAGCGGCGGCACGGCTGTTTGCACTTGCCGCGATTGCCGCTCCAGCCGCCCAACCAGGAAGAAAACAGACACGTGCCGGATAAACTGCAACACAATGCCCCATGAACGAATACTTCCAGTTCGACCGATGTCGCGGCCACGATGGCACGCAATTCCGCCAATGTCACCTGCCGTTCGAGGATAACCCGCCGGAACCCCGCCGACGCCGCCCAGGCCACCCCGGCGGAATTGTGAATCCCCATCTGCGTGGAGCCGTGCAGGCACAGCGAGGGAAAATAGCGACGAATCAACCTTGCCACGCCCGAATCCTGAACAATCACGGCATCCGGGCGCAACTCCTCCAGCCGGGACAAATACTCGGCCGCCTCCGGCAACTCCGATTCCTTGAGCAGTGTATTGAAAGTAACATAAACCTTGCGGCCTATTTTTCCGGCATAGGCCATCAGGCGGGAAAGGTCGTCGAAAGAAAAATTTTCCGTCCGTTCGCGGGCATTGAATTTATCCAGTCCCACATAAACAGCATCGGCCCCGGCATCGAAAGCCGCCAGCGCGGTGCCGGGCCCTCCCGCCGGAGCCAGTAATTCGATTTTTCGCCGGACTTTCAACGTCACACCATCACTCCGGAGGGTAAAAAATAAAAAACTCCTGCCACTGACAGGAGTAAAAAGGACACATCGATATCAGGATTCAGACCCGAGTCGCATCCCATTTGTCTTTGCTGACAAAAGCGGTCAAATTGCGCCCGTCACCGGTAACCGCCTTGAACGCATAACGTTCATTGCCTTCCTTACCGTAAGTAACCTTCTGCGTAACTTCCGCTTCGACTTTTTTCTTGGCCTTTACATCATAGAAAGAATGCTTCATGGTAATCCTCCTGTAAGGGTTGTAGCAGCCGGTGCCGCTGAAAATAAACCCCAGAACTGCTTCCCTAAGCAATTCTGTTCTTTTACCGGTTACATAATCTATAATAACCCGTTATAAAAATTAATGCAAATACGTAATGTGAAAAAAAACGTTTTTTTGAGCTTATTCTCAGAAACTTATATCAATACCGGAACATCAAACCGTACCGGCGGCCGGAATCGGAAATCCGTCCGGCAAGTGGAGCTCATCCCGTCCCCGGACCGTCCACCGGCCGGCGGCAATAAAAAAGGCCGGTTTTTTCGAAAATTACCGGAATAACCCGCAATAAAAACGCTATATTATCGTTTAGCGTAATGTGGAGCGACAGTGCCATCGCTTCCGATCGGACGGCAGTGCATGTTTGGGATGATGTTTTAAGGAATCAGGAATGAAGCGAAAAATTTGGGGCGTAATTTTTATTTTGGCCGGAATTGCTCTGGCCGTCATGATCGGATGGAAGTTGTACCTGAAACTGGCGGCGGACCAACAGGAAGATCAGTCCCGCAAAAAATTCGCCGCGGTTCCGGTGGAGGTCGGTTTTGTCAAGAGGACAAATATGCACGATATCCGCAATTTCACCGGAACCCTCAACCCGTGGACGATCTTCCGCGTTGCCCCCAAAATCAGCGGCCGGCTGAAACAGTTGACCGTCGCCATCGGCGACCCGGTCAACAATGGACAACTGCTGGCCCGCATCGACGATGAGGAATACCAGCAACAACTGATTCAGGCGCGGGCGGAACTGAAACGGGCGGAAGCACAGTTGGAGGAAAGTACCACCCAATTGCGTTTCAAGGAAAAAGAGCTGAAACGCCAGGCCGCACTTTTCCGACGCGGCATCGTGGCCGAAGCCGATTACGATGCGGCGGATTCGGAATACAAAAGGCAACTGGCCGACAGCCATATGAGGGAAGCACAATTGCTGCAGCAGCAAGCCGTGCTCCGAACCGCCGAAGTGCGCCTGAACTATACCCGGATCTACGCGCAATGGAGCGAAGACGATGAGGTGCGTTATGTGGGCGAACGCTTTGTCGACCCCGGAACCATGCTCAATGACAATCAAGCCCTCTGCTCCATTATCGACATTCAACGCCTGAAGGCCTCCATCGCCGTCATCGAACGCGATTATCCACGGCTGGAGGTCGGCCAGCCGGCCTGGATTACCGCCGACGCATTCCCCGGACAGCGTTTTGCCGGCCGGATTGCCCGCATCTCCAAAGTTCTGGACGAACGGAGCCGTCAGGCGGAAGTCCAGGTGGAAATTCCCAATCCGGAACTGAAATTGAAACCGGGAATGTTCGTCCGGGTCGGAGTGGAATTTACGCAACACCCCAATGCTCAGGTGGTGCCCCGCAACGCCGTCGTCGAACGTAACGGCCAGACCGGGGTGTTCAGAGTCGACGCTTCCGCCAGGAAGGCCTTTTTCGTCCCCGTCACCACCGGCATCGCCACCAAAGATGAAATCGAAATCGTCGCCCCGGAAATCACCGCCCCGATTGTCACTCTGGGTTACCATCTGCTTTCCAACGGTTCGGAGGTGCTGCTGCCGGACCGCGTCAACCAGACCGAAGGGGAAAAGACGAAATGAGTTTTGCCTCCTTCTCAGCCCGACGACCGGTTTTTATCTCCATGGCGGCCTGTATTGTCCTGATTATCGGCCTGGTCTCTTTGTTCAATCTGCCGGTGGACCTGATGCCGGATATTACCTATCCGACGGTAACCATCAGTACCAGTTACGACAACGCCAGCCCGGAGGAAATGGAAGAACTGATTACCCGTCCGATTGAAAAAGCCGTCAGTGCGGTCAGCGGCGTCTCCTCGATCATCTCCTATTCCGAGGAGGGTTACAGCACGGTCCGGGTTTATTTCGAGTGGGGCAGCAACCTCGATGTGGCCATTGCCGACATCCGCGACCGGGTGGAACGCATCAAAGCCTGGCTGCCGGAAGATGCCGACAGTCCCTACATCCGCAAATTCGACGTCTCGAACTATCCGATCATGACCATCGGGATCAGCACCGCCGTCAATCTCCTCGACGCCCGTAAAATCGTCGACGATCAGGTGCTGTACCGCATCGAACGTACCGCCGGCGTCGCCACCTGCAACGTCTGGGGCGGACTGACCCGTGAAATCCAGGTGCTGTTCGATCCCGATAAAATCAAGATGCTGGACATCCCCTTCAACCGCATTTTGAACGCCATCAAAGCCGGCAATGTCACCGCTCCGGCCGGCAACCTCGAAATGGGCCGCCTCGACGTCCGTATCCGCACTCCGGGAACCCTGACCTCTCTGGACGAACTGCGCGACACCGTAATCGGCTATCATGACGGCGCCATGATTCGGCTGCGGGACGTGGCGACAGTTCTCGACACCGTCGTCAAGCCGACCCGCCTGACACGCATCAACGGTCATCAGGGCCTTTATATGCAGGTTATGAAGCAATCCGGCGCCAATACCGTGGAAGTGGCGGCCGCCGTCCGCGAGGAATTGAAAAAAATCGAGCAGGAACTGCCGCAGCTTCATTTCATCATCACCATGGACACCTCGAAATACATCGAGCGTTCCATCAACAATGTCATGAGTTCGGCCTGCACCGGAGGCATCCTGGCCATTATGGTCCTGCTCTTTTTCCTCCGCAATGTATTGAGTACGCTGATTATTTCGGTCAGCATTCCGCTGTCCATCGTCGCCTCGTTCATTTTGAACTATTTTTGCGGCTATACCCTCAATATCATGACCCTGGGAGGGCTGGCGCTGGGCATCGGGCTGCTGGTGGACAACTCGATTGTGGTACTGGAGAACATCAACCGCCATCATGACGAAGGCATGAACGCCAACGATGCGGTCATCAAGGGCGGAGTGGAAGTAACCGGCGCCATTATTTCCAGTACGTTGACGACGTTGGTCGTCTTCCTGCCGCTGATGTTTATCAAAGGAATTTCCGGAATTATGTTCCGGGAGTTTTCCGCCGTGGTCGCCTTTTCCCTGACCTGCAGCATCTTCACCGCCATTCTGCTGGTGCCGATGCTTTCCGCCCAGTTGCTGCGGTTCAACCGGAAACCGCGTCATGGCTGGCGGCAGCGTCTGTTCGTATGGAGTGGAACACAATTCGCCGCCCTGGAAACGGCCTATGCCATGTTGTTGCGTCGGACCCTGCAACATCCCTGGCGGCTGATCGGCGGCGTTGTTCTGCTTTTCGCGGCCACGCTGGGTCTGCTCCCGCTGCTCGGCGCGGAGTTCATGCCGAAGACCGATGAAAACGAAGTCCGCATCCGAATCAAAGCGGAAATGGGGACCCGATACGAGATGGTGGATAAAGCCGTGAGACAAATTGAAGACGATCTGCCCCAGGCCGTTCCGGAAATGCGTTACCGGACTTCGCGTTCCAATAATGACAGCGGCCGGATCGAGATTGCCCTGAAACCCCGGTCCCAACGCCGGCGTTCCAGCGAGGAAATCGCCGATTTCCTGGAAAAACGTTATGCCCGGATTCCGGGGGTGGAAGTCCAGAGCTGGGCCGGCGGCGGATTGTGGCTGCTGCGGATGGGCAGCACCGACGGCGCCCGCGCCAATATGGAAATACGCGGCCATGATATGATCTCCGCCATGTTGCTGGGACAAAAATACAAAGCCATTATCGAAAAGATCCCCGGCGTCACCAGCGCCTGGTTGAGCCGGGACAAGGGCATTCCGGAAAAGCGGGTTATCATCGACCGCAGCAAGGCCGCCGATCTCCGGGTCTCGGTCAACACCATCACCGACGCCTTGCGTACCATCCTGACCGGATCGTCCGCCGGAGAATTCCGTGAAGGCGGCAAGGAGTACAACATCCGGGTCAAGGTCCGCGACGCCGACAAAATGAACCTGGAACAGCTTCTCGACGTCAGCATCAGCAACGAAGACGGTCAGAAAGTTATTCTCCGCAATCTGCTCCGCTCGGAAGACGGCACCGGCCCCACTTCCATCGAACGCAAGGATCAGGAACGTTACCTCTCCATCGGCTTCAATATTATCCACCGGGACATGAACTCGGTTATCGCCGACATCCGTTCCGCCATCCGCAACATCCCCCTGCCGCCGAATTTCAGCATCTCTTTCACCGGCGATTACGAAGAACAGCAGAAATCCTTCCATCAACTGATGTACAGTCTGATTCTGGCGTTGATCCTGGTCTACATGGTCATGGCCTGTCAGTTCGAATCGCTGCTCGATCCGCTCATTGTCATGTTCGCCACCCCGTTGGCGGCCATCGGGGTCATCATCATGCTGTTTCTGACCGACACCACGTTGAATCTGCAATCGTTCATCGGCTGCATCATGCTGGCGGGAATCGTGGTCAACAACGCCATTCTGCTGGTGGACTGCGCCCGACGGTTGCGGGGAGAAGGCTACGATATCCGCCATGCCGTCGAAGAGGCCGGCCGGCAACGGTTGCGTCCGATCCTGATGACCACGCTGACCACGCTGCTGGGGCTGTTGCCGCTGGCGCTCGGATGGGGCGACGGTGCGGAGGCTCAGGCTCCGCTGGCGCGCGCCGTGATCGGCGGGCTGACCAGTTCCACCATCATCACGTTGCTTTTCATCCCCTGCCTCTTCCTGCTGGTGGAATCTCTGGCCACCCGCTGGAAGTCACGGTCGATTCCCGGCGCGGGAAACGCCAAGGATTGACGCGAATCAGACGAAAAGGGGATGGAACCAAGTACCGGGCGAAAATTGGTTTTACGCCCGCAATGCCCAGCGGAGCCGGGCGGATTTGGAACGGGGATTGCCGTAGCGCTCCGCCGCCGCCGGACGAATGGCTTCAATGGAGACCGCGGTATAAATCCCGGCCTCCATTCCGGCTTCGAATGACGCCATGACCCGATTGTCTTCCCCGGAATGAAAGGTGAGAACCGCCACGCGGCCACCCGGACGGAGCACCTGCGGCAATACCCGCAAAAACTGTTCCAGCGCACTGAATTCGTCATTTACGGCAATACGCAATGCCTGGAACACCCGCGGCAACGCGCGGGCCACGGCAATATTGCGATCGCCATGAGGCAGCAATGCGGTCAGGGCCTCCCGGACGGCGAAAGTCAATTCCAACGTCGTGGCAATCTCGCCCCGACGGCGGCAGAGCGCGCGGGCCAGTTCGGCGGCATGGGGTTCATCGGCATTGAGGCGCAGAATCTTTTCCAGCGCCGGGGCGGAAATCCGGCGCAACAACATCGCGGCGGATTGACCGCGTTCCGGATTCAGGCGCAAATCGAGCGGACCGTCATTCTTGTAGGAAAACCCGCGTTCCGGATTGTCCAATTGCATCGACGAAACCCCGAGATCGGCCAGTACAAAATCAAACCCGGCACCAACCTCCGGCAACAATTTGCCGATTCCGGCATAATTCATCTTCCGCACCTGAAGTTCGTCTTCGCCATAACCCTGCTCGCGCAACCGCCGTTCCGTGCGCGGCAATTCGATCGGATCGACATCGGTGGCAAACAACCGTCCGCCGGGGCGAAGACAACGCAACAGTTCCCGGGCATGGCCGCCGAAGCCCAAAGTGGCATCGAGTCCGGTCTCCCCCGCTTGCGGCTGCAATACGGCGAGAATCTCCGTCACGCAGATCGGCCGATGCATGCCGGCCGGCGTCTGCCCGCGATCCATCACCTTATGGATTTCTCCGGCATAACGTTCCGGCTGAAGTTCCTTGTATTTTTCCGCAAAACGGCGGGGATGCGTCCCGGCATAGCGGGGCCGGCGGGTTCTCGGATTATTTTCTTTTTCCATGATGCGGCGGTTTACTCCCGGCGCCATTTTCGGCACCATGATAAAATTAAGCCGCCGGACAACGCCGGCGGCATCTTCATCTCAACGTCATGCCATGATGGCAGTCAGCGCTGCATCAGCTGCTTGAACTGACCGAACAGATGCTGCGGGTCATGCGGCCCGGGAGCCGCTTCCGGATGGTACTGCACCGCAAAAACCGGTTCGGTCTTGTGACGGATGCCTTCGACCGTGTTGTCGTTCAGATTGCGATGCGTCACGTCCAGACAGGAGGGCAACGAATCGGCGTCCACGGCAAAATTGTGATTCTGCGACGTAATATCCACCGCGCGGGTCGCCAGATCCATCACCGGATGATTGCAGCCGTGGTGCCCGAATTTGAGCCGGTAGGTTCGTGCGCCGCAGGCCAGCGACAGAAGTTGATGTCCCAGACAAATCCCCATAATCGGCACCCGGCCAATCAATTCACGGCCGGCCTCGATG
>JAQUZV010000013.1 GCA_028691155.1 Victivallales bacterium | reverse complement strand
ATCGCCGATCCGATTGTTCATCTTTCCGACATTGCCGGTTTGATTGCCAGGGGCGACCTCAACGCGGCGATGCAGGGGTTCCGCCGCTACTGCCGCGGCGGCGACAACCGGCTCCATGAGGAAAAGCTGCCCCGGGATGAAACCGGTTATCTGATTCGTTCGCTGTATACGATGACCGAAAACCTCAACTCTCTGGTGGGGGAAGTCCAGAAAGCCACCATCCATCTGGTTTCCACGGCCACGGAAATTTCCGCGTCGTCGCGCGAACAGGAAGTCACGGTCAACGAACTGGGGGCTTCGACCAATGAAATCGTCAGTTCCTCGAAGGAGATATCCTCCACGTCCCAGCAACTGGTCAATACCATGAACGAGGTGGCGGAAGCTTCGAACAATGCCGCCGATCTGGCCGATGCCGGCCGCTCCGGGCTGTCCAAAATGGAAAAGTCGATGGAACAGCTGGCCGCCGCCACGGCGACGATTTCCGGCAAACTGGCGCTGATCAATGAAAAAACCGGCAATATCGGCAATGTGGTGGAAACTATTACCAAGGTGGCCGACCAGACCAATCTGTTGTCGCTGAATGCCTCGATCGAAGCGGAAAAAGCGGGGGAATTCGGCAAGGGCTTTGCCGTGGTGGCGCGGGAAATCCGGCGTCTTGCCGACCAGACCGCGGTGGCGACGCTGGATATCGTCAAAATGGTGAAAGACATGCAGTCGGCCGTGTCCTCTGGAGTCATGGGCATGGATAAATTCTCCGAAGAGGTGCGACAGAGCGTTCGGGATACCGAAACCATCAACAGTCAGATCGGGGGGATTATCCGGGAAGTGCAGACGCTGCCGGTAAAATTCGATCAGGTTATCGACGGCATGAAGCAGCAGACCGTCGGGGCGCAGCAGATCAGCGATGCGATGGAACAGCTCAGCGAATGCGCCCATAATACCTCGGAATCGTTGCGTTCGTTCAATGAGGCGGCGGATAAATTGAACGAGGCGACGATGGATATGCAACATGAAGTCGCTATTTTCAAGGTCAAATAAGGCCGGACCGCTTTATGGTGAGGCGGCAGAGTCCCGACGAAGACAAGGAGGACGGCAACGGTGATCGGATTGCATTTTCGCATTAAGGATGGCCATTATGCCTTGCCGTGCGAGGATATTGTCGAGGTTATTCCCCGGGTTCCGGTCCAGGCGATTGTCGGAGCGCCCGATTATGTGCCGGGTTTTTTTCGCTACCGGGGCCGGGTGGTGCCGCTGGTGGACATTTCCCGGTTGGCGGCGGGGGGGCCGACCGCCATGTTGTTGAGTTCCCGGATTGCCGTGGTGAATTATGGCCGGGATCGGCTGCTGGGACTCCTGCTGGCGGAGGCGGAGGCGATTGTGGAGTTCGATGTGACGGCGGCACAGGATACGGGAGTAAAGACGCAGGTGCCTTATCTCGACGGGATTGTCATGACTTCCGGGGCCGCACCGCTGCAATTGCTCCGTCCGGCGGCATTGTTGCCGGAAGAGGTGCAACGGACGGTGTTCGGGGTGCCGGTTTGATCCCGGCGGTATTGGACCGGCGCGGAAAGGATGCGCACATGATCGGAGACATCTTAAAGCAGAAAATCGGCTTCGACATTCACAGTGTCGGCGCCCGCAAGATCGATGCCGACGTTCGCGGCCGGATGCGGGAATGCGGCATTGCCACGCTGGACGATTATGTGCGGCTGTTGCACCGTTCCCCCGACGAACTGGAACGGCTGATTGAAGCGGTAACCATTCCCGAAACCTGGTTTTTCCGGATGAGAGGCGCTTTCGAATACCTGGCCGGACATTTGCGTCGGCAGTGGTGGAGCGGTAAAGACGCCGACCGGATCCGGATTCTGAGCCTTCCCTGTTCGACGGGGGAAGAACCGTATTCCATTGCCATCACGCTGCTGGAGTGGGGATTCCGTCCGGAATAGTTTGTTATTGACGCGGGCGATATCAACCGCGTCGGTTTGGAAAAGGCGCGGCGGGGCGTTTATACGAAGAACTCTTTTCGGGGCGAACGTCCGGATCTGGTCCGAAAATATTTTCGCCGTCACGACAAGACCTTTGAATTATTGCCCGCCATCAGGGAAACGGTGCATTTCTTCCGTTGCAACTTACTGGAGCTTACCCCGCCGTCCTGTCCCTACGATATTATTTTCTGCCGTAATGTGTTGATCTATCTGGATCGGGAAAATCAACAGCGTACCATTGCGTATCTTACGGCTTCGCTGCGGGAGGGCGGTTTGCTTTTTCTGGGTCATTCGGAAGTCGGGGTGTTGGCTCGGGCGCCGTTCGCCACGGTAGGAGACGGGGGGTGTTTTGCGTTGCGGAAAACCCCACCGGCAACCGTTCCGGCGACCGGATTCGAACCGGCGGTTGCCGGTGGGGCGGTCTCCCGGCGGCGGAGCGGGAGTCCGGTATCCGCCACTGCGGCAATGGCGTCGGCGGCTTCAATAAGACCGCCCCGGACCGATTTCGAGGCCGGGGCGCCGGCGGATCGGAATGAGCCGCCGGTGCAGAATCTGCTCCAGCAGGCCGAGCAACTGGCCGACGGCGGCGATACGGCGGGAGCGGAAATGTTGTGCCGCCGCTATCTGGCGCAGCACCGGCTCGATGCGGCGGCCTGTTTTCTGTTGGGGATGATTTTACAGGCGACCGAGCGCAAGGAGGAGGCGGAAAAAATGTTGTTGCGGACGTTGTATCTGGATGTCGACCATCAGGAGGCGCTGTTGAGTCTGGCGGCGATGCGCGAGAGTGCCGGCGATCATGCCGGAGCGGAGCGGTATCGGCAGCGCGCCCGCAGAATTTTTAACCTTGGAGGAAACGACAGCGCATGAAACCGCGGCCGGAACATGGCGATTGCTGGAACCTGATCGGAACCATGGCTCCGGATGGAGCCGGGTGTCCGCGTCTGACGGAACTGGTGCATTGTCGTAACTGTCCCTATTTTCAGCAGCAGTCGCGGCGGTTGCTGGAGACCCCGCCGCCGCCGGGTTATCTGCGGCAGTGGGGCGAGGCGGTGGCGGCGGAACGCGAAGCTCCCGGACCGCACAGCGCGGCGCTGCTGGTGTTTCGTCTGGAGCAGGAATGGCTGGCGTTGCCGGCGGCAACCATCGGTCGGGTGGGTCTCCCGGCGCCGGTGCATCGGCTGCCGTTCAAATCCGATGCCGTTCTGTTGGGCCTGGTGAATATCGACGGTCATCTCCAGTTGTTGTTTTCTCTGAAAAAACAGTTGGGCATCGAGAGTGCGGCGACGCCGTTGACGCCGCCGTTGTTCGGTGCCCGGCTGGTGGAAGCGGAGACCAATGGTTTTGCCTGGGCCTTTGTTGCGGATGAAGTGGCGGAGGTTCGGTGTTATGACCTGAGGACGGCTGGCAACATTCCGCCGACGATTGCCGGATTGCCGACCGATTATATCCGGGAAATTTTTTCCGATGCGGGACGGACCGTCGGTGTGTTGGATGACGAATTACTGGTCGGCGGTTGGCAGCGGAGGTTGTCATGAGTGGTGAAAATCTGAAGGATTTTTCTCTGTTGGGACTGTTCCTGATGGAGGCGGAAAATCAGGCGCGCGTTCTCGGCGACGGGCTTCTGGAACTGGAAAAAGATCCCGGCGGGAGTCAGGTGCTGGAGGGTCTGATGCGGGCGGCCCATTCCCTCAAAGGCGGAGCCCGCATTGTTCAGTGCGACCCGATCACGAAGTTTGCTCATGCCATGGAGGACTATTTTTCCGCGCTGATCGACGCCAAAATCACCGTTGGCGACGGGCATATCGATCAGTTGCTTCACGGCGTCGATCTGATACGGTTGCTGGCCGCCACGCCGGAGTCCGAATTCGCGTCTTTCATTATTGCCCATACCGGAGAGTTGGTTCATCTGACCGAGGTGTATCGGGGGCTGGTCGACGGTCGGCCGGTACCGGCGGCGCCGACTCCGTCTCCGGTTTCGACCGCCGTTTCCGCGCCGGCGGTAACGCCGGCTGTTGCCGGGGGTGACCGAAAGACGGCTACCGGGACGGGAGCGGGGACGACGACGGCGGGGCGCGGCAGTGGCGGTGGCGCGGTGGGGGAAAATTTTGTCCGGGTGCCCGAGCCGCGCATGAAACGGCTGGTGGAGTTGGCGGGGGAACTGTTCGTCAATCAGAATATGCTGCGGAAGTTGGGGCATGATTTGTCCGGCCTGAAAAAAACATTGTCCCGGCTGGATGCGCTTCGACAGATATTGCCGGTCGGGAGCGATGGGGCGGAAGAGATGAAACTGCTGCACGAGGAGCTGACGCACCAACTGACCGGGCTGACCGGAGATTACAGTGATAATGTCCGGAAGATCGAATGCTTTTCCGAGGAGCTTTACGGCGAAATTCTGGCCTGTAAAATCATTCCGTTTCGTGAACTGGCCCGTATTTTCCCCCGGATGGTTCGTGATCTCGGCAAGGAATTGGGCAAGAAGGTCGAGCTGGAGATTGTCGGGGAGGCCACCGGAATCGATCGTGATATCATGGAAAAGCTGGAAGCGCCGCTGACTCATCTGCTCCGTAATGCCGTCGACCACGGTTTGGAAACTCCGGACGAGCGTCGTGCCGCGGGCAAACCGGAGGTCGGGCACTTGAAACTGGCGGCCTATCATTGGGGCGGCATGTTCAATATTGCGGTTACCGATGACGGTCGCGGTATCGATATGGCGGCGTTGCGGAAGAAAATTGCGGCCAAAAAACTTGCGTCCGGGAAGATGCTGGCGGATATGCCGGATCGGGAAGTGTTGGACTTTCTCTTTCTGCCCGGTTTCACCACCCGAGCCGAGGTTTCGGAGGTTTCCGGCCGCGGCATCGGGCTGGATGTGGTTATGAACATGGTGCAGGAGGTTCGCGGTCGGATCGATATCGATACCCAATGCGGAGCTCACACCTCTTTTCGACTGCGGCTGCCGATTTCGCTGTCGGTGATTTCCGCGGTGTTGTTTACCGTCGGCGGAGATATCTATGCCATCCCGGCCACCCGGATCGATCGGTTGCTGACGCCGGCGGTCGATCGGTTGCTGACGTTGGAGAATCATCAGTATATCCGTTATGACGGCAACAATATCGGCGTGGTTCCGGCGGAGGATGTGTTCGGCGGAACGGCCGCGCCGCCCGTGGACGGGCAATTGCGACTGCTGTTGGTCAGTGATCGCGACAATCAGTATGCGCTGGCGGTGGAGCGTTTTATCGGCGAGCAGAAGATTGTGGTGCGGCCTCTGGACGAACGTCTCGGCAAAATTGCCTGCATCAATGCCGCGGCCATCCTCGATGACGGTTCGCCGTTGTTGATTGTCGATGCCGACGACCTGGTGCGTTCGATTGACAAGCGGGTAAAGGAGAACGGTCTCCATCATGTCTGTCATGGGGCGGCGGTGACGGCGACGGAATCCCGGAAACGCATTCTGGTGATCGACGATTCGCTGACGGTGCGGGAGTTGGAACGTCAGTTGTTGGAAGCCCGGGGCTTCGAGGTGGAAACCGCCGTCAATGGGGTTGACGGCTGGAACGCCTTGCGCTCGGCCGCTTTCGATATGGTTATTACCGATGTGGACATGCCCCGGATGAACGGGTTCGAATTGGTGGAAAAGATCAAGGGCAGCGAACGGTGGCGGCAGGTGCCGGTGATGATCGTTTCATACAAGGATCGGGAAGAGGACAAGCTGCGCGGCGCGGAGGTCGGCGCCGATTTCTACCTGACCAAAAGCAGTTTTCACGACAATACCATGATCGAGGCGGTATATAAACTGATCGGGGGGGCGCAGTCATGCGGATAGCCATTGTCAACGATACCATGATTGCGGTGGAACTGCTCCGCCGGGTGGTGCTGTCTTTGGCGGGGTGCGAAGTGGCCTGGACCGCCGGCGACGGCGAAGAGGCGGTACGGAAATGTGCCATGGACGTGCCGGACATCCTGATTATGGATTTGCTGATGCCGAAAATGAACGGAGTCGAGGCGACGCGGCGGATTATGCGCGATTCTCCCTGCGCCATTCTGATTGTCACCGCTTCCACCGACGACCATCCGGGGCTGGTCTTTACCGCGCTGGGGGAAGGCGCGCTCGACGCCATCAATATTCCTCCCATGTCCATTATGACCGAGGGCGACAGCAACCGGCGGGAACTGGTTCGAAAACTCAATACGCTGCGCAAACTGGTCGCCAACGGTGCTCATGCCCCTGCGCCGCGGGAACATAAAAAAATTGCTCCGCCGACCGGAACGGTGCCTTTCCTGGTGGCGATCGGCGGTTCGACCGGAGGGCCGAAAGCTATTGCCGATGTCCTCGCCGTGCTGCCCGGCGATCTGCCGGCGGCGATTGCGGTGGTTCAACATATCGACCGGCAGTTCGTCCACGGCCTGGCCGACTGGCTGGCGGGATACTGCCGGCTGCCGATCCGGATTGCCGCTCCCGGAGACGCGCCGGTCGGCGGCGAAGTGTTGCTGGCCGGAACCAACGATCATCTGGTGATGCGGCCGGATCTGCGGTTCGATTACCGCGCCGAGCCGAAGGAAAATCCGTTCCGTCCGTCGGCCGACGTCTTTTTCGGCAGTTTGGCCGATCATTGGCCGAAACCCGGGGTCGGCATTCTGTTGACCGGGATTGGCCGCGACGGCGCGGCCGGACTGTTGCGTCTGCGCCGGGCGGGATGGCATACTTTGGCTCAGGATCGGGACAGTTGCGTGGTTTACGGTATGCCCAAAACCGCGGTGGAACTGCATGCCGCCGAAGAGGTCCTGCCGCCGTCGGCGATCGGCGAGAAAATAAAAAGATTTGTCTGGCGGGCGGATCATGAATGATTTTTGCCGTCATGACCGTGATTCCGGTTCCGGCACCTGTTGCTCCGCGGTCCTGCCGCCGGCGGTTGAAGTTGCCGCCGTGGCGCCGGACGGCGGTTATGGCGGTTTTGCCGGGGAGACAAAAAACGGCCAAACAAGAGGATTGATGCGATGAATAACGAAGCGGTAAAGATCAGTTTCGAGGCGCATAAGGATCGTCCCGTTACCGTGCTGCTGATTGACGATCAGCCCATGGTGGGGGAGGCGGTGCGGCGGATGCTGGAAAAAGAAGATGATATTGTGTTTCACTACTGCCGGGATCCGGGCATGGCGATCGCCACCGCGGTGAAAACCGCTCCGACGGTGATTCTACAGGACCTGATCATGCCGGATATTGACGGTTTGACTCTGGTAAAATATTTCCGGGCCGAACCGGCCACCCGGAATATTCCGCTGATTGTGTTGTCCAGCGAAGAGAACGCCCGGGTCAAGGCCGATGCTTTTGCGTTCGGCGCCAACGATTATCTGATCAAATTGCCGGATCGGGTCGAGTTGCTGGCCCGCATCCGTTACCATTCCCGCGGTTACATTCACATGCTCGAACGCAACGATGCGTTCGAGGCCATTGTCCGGACGCAGAAGGCATTGGCGGCCGAATTGGCGGAGGCGGCGGATTATGTGCAGTCGCTGCTGCCGCCGCGATTGACCGGCGCTATTACGGTGGACTGGCAGTTTATTCCGTCCACTTCCCTGGGGGGCGACGGGTTCGGCTATCACTGGCTGGATGACGAACATTTCGCTTTCTTCCTGCTCGACGTGGCCGGACACGGAGTCGGTGCGGCGTTGCTTTCGGTGTCGGTGGTCGAGGCGTTGCGGACCCGGACGCTGGCGCAGACCGATTTCGGCAATCCGGCCGATGTACTGCTCCATCTGAATCGTACCTTCAAAATGCAGGAGCACAATCACAAGTTCTTTACGATCTGGTACGGCGTTTTCAACCGGACCACCCGCGAGCTGATTTTTGCCAGCGGGGGGCATCCGCCGGCGGTTCTGGTGCACGGCAATTCCTGCCGGGATGCGGCAACCGTGTTGTTGAAGACGTCCGGGGCCATGATCGGCGCTCTGGAAGAGATTGAATTTCAGAATCAGACGGTGACGCTCATGCCGTTCAACCGGCTTTTCGTGTTCAGCGACGGCGCGTTCGAGATCGTCAACGACGATGATCAGATGTGGGAATTCGATGATTTTATCGCGTTGCTGACAACACCGGAAAACGGCGATCTGCCGACGGTGGAAGCCGTTCACGATCGGATCGCCGAGCTCAAGGGTGGCCGTTTCGACGACGATTTTTCCCTGCTGCGGTTGATTTTCTAATCCGCGGTGGTTGCTGTCGCCGCCGTCGTCGTCGCGGGATTGCCGCGGGGAATTGCGAGGGTGAATTCCGTTCCGGCCGGCGATGACGCGACGATGATTTTTCCGCCGTGGTCCTCCACAAACCGTTTGGCGATGGCCAGTCCCAGCCCGGTGCCGCCGCTTTTGCCGAAGGTGGCGAACGGAACAAACATTCTGTCCCGGATTTCGGCGGAGATGCCGGGGCCGTTGTCGCGGACCCGGAAGGTGATCGTCTTGGCGGTGGACTGGAGTTCGACGGTGATTTCCGGATTCGGGGTTGCGACCGCTTCCATGGCTTCGGCCGCATTGATGATGAGATTGAGCAGCGTGCGGCTCATTTTGCTGAAGTCGCCCATGAATTCTTCTTCCGGCACCGGACCAAGATTCAGCTTTACCGCCGCCGGCAGGGGCAGCGTCCGCGCCCGATCGGTCACGACGGACATCAGTTCCGGCAGATATATGCTCTTCTTGACCAACGGCTTGTTGCCGGCGAAATCCAGTAGGTCGGAAGCCATTTTCAAGCCGTCGTCGGCGCTTTCGCCGATGGTTTTCAGCATTTTGCCGACAAATTCGCGGTCGTCGATATGGTTGGTGGCCAGCTCGCACAGACTGATGATATTGCCGACCGAATTGCGCAGGTCGTGAACGATCATGGAAATGGCCTGACCGAGCGCCGAGAGTTTTTCCTGCCGGGAAATGGTTTCCTGCAGATCGACGTTGCGGATGGCCAATGCGGCCTGTTCCAGAAACAGTCGGACGATATATATGCGTTCATGATTGAGCGGCTTGCCGCTTTTTTCGAAAATGGCGAGAATGCCGTATTCTTCGATTCTGAAATAGGCAAAATCGTCGTTCTGATAGATTTCCGCCGTAATCTCCTCCGGGATGTGATGGAGGTATTCCTGCGACGACTTGTCGTTGCATAAATTGCCGATGGCCAGAATTTTTTCATACCGGTGGCCTTTTTTGACCGCGAGCAGGGCCGAATGGGTTCCGATCAGATAGGCCACCTGGGTCAGAATATTATGGAGCAACGTTTCCATTTCCCAATGCTGCATGCGGAGATTGGCGATATTCCCGATCAGTTCTTCGAGATTTTTGGTCTTGTTCCATTCGTAGACGGATTTGGTGGCGATCTGTTCGATTTCCGCCGTGGAAAACGGTTTGCAGTGGTAACTGATATTGGTGCCGACGGAGGTGACGATTTCATCGAGGCTGTGATCGGAATAGGCGGTGACAAAGATAATTTCCGCCTCGGCGTCGATTTCCCGCAGATGGCGGACGGTTTCCAGTCCGTCCCAGCCCGGCATCCGCATATCGACGAAAATCGCGGCATAGGGGCGGTTCTCCCGGAGCGCCTGTTCCACCATCTGAAATCCCTGTTTGCCGTTCGGGGCTTCGTCCAATTCGAAATCGAAAGTGGCGGAGGAACGGCGGAGCCGCCCGGCGGAGGGTTGGGGTGCGGAATTGAAAAGAACGGCGGCGGTATCCCGGAGCTGCGTCGAATTATCTTGGCGGTTGTCGTGCGGTTCCAGAATTTCCCGAAAATTCTGCCGGACGTTTTCATCGTCGTCGATCACCAGAATGCGGGTGTTGAAATCTTTCATCGTCAAAGTTCCTTATCGTTGCGCTGTAATGGTAATTCCACGATGGAGGTGGTTCCGGTATTGGGGCCGTTGCTGGTCATGGTAATCCGGCCGCCATGGGATTCGGCAATGGAGCGGCATTCCGGCAGTCCCACGCCGGTTCCGTTTGCTTTGGTGGTGAAGCCCCGGACAAAGAGGCGGGCGCCTACTTCGGGGGAGAAGCCGATGGCATTGTCGATGAAGATCACTCTGGCCATGGTGGCGTCGGCGGTGGTGTCGAGTCGAATTTCCAGTTTATGATCGTTCTGGTCCGGCTCCGGGATGGCGTCAAAGGCCTCATAACAGTTTTTGATGATATTCAGGAACAAACGCATCAGGCGGGTCCGGTCTCCGGACACCCGGGGCGGTTCTCCCGGGCAGGCGATGCGAACCCAGATATGCCGTTTTTCCAGTTTGCCGGAAAAAATGGTGATGGCGTCGCCCAGGAGTTGGCGCAGGTCGATTACCGCTGCATGCGTGTTCAACTGATCCCGGGCATAATAATGGTGCAGATCCAGAATGTTTTTGATGTGATCGACGGAACGGAATATCTTTTGGGCCGAGTCCCGGGCCGCGTTTTGGCGGTTGTTCAGCGAGTCGATCAGATTGTTGACCAACACGTGAAGGGCATCGCCGCGTACTTGTCCGAGAATGTGGTGCAGGTCGTCGTCGATCGAGGCAAACAAGGCGTCGAGCTGTTTGAGAATGCCGATTTCAAGCCATTCGTTTTCCCGTTGGGGCGACAGCGACGAAACATTGATGCCGGCCAGTGCATTGCCGATATCGTGCAGCATGTCGCTGGTCATTTCCAGCCGTCCCTTTTGCAGGGCATTTTCTTCAGCCACGGCCGCCGCCTGTTTTTCTTTCGTAATATCACGGTAGCGTCTTATCATGCCGACCAGTTCGTGATCCTGATTCCGATACGGAATATTGCTGCGCCGGTAACAGCATTGGCGGCCGGTGGCGTCGGTGATCTTGACTTCTTCTTCCGACTGCTTGCCGGTGGACATGATTTCCTGCAGTTTGGCGTTGACTTCCGGGGCGGCCTCGATATTTTCCCGATGCAGCAGGGCCGCGATGTCCCGAAACATTTTATTGACGTAAATTATCCGGCGATGCCGGTCAATGACCAGCACCGCGTCGCCCGCGCATTCCAGAATCTGTCGGATGTCGTTTTCCAGTTGCTGGTGGACTTCGATTTCCTTTTGGAGACGGCCGTTGGCTTCCTCCAGTTTTTCCGCTTCCTGAAGAAAGGACGTTTCCGAAACTCCCAGCAGTTCCTCCAGAGCCTGAATTTTGGCCTGCAGCACCGGCATGTTGTTCTGTTCCGTCATGGGGTGGTTTCTCCCTCAATTTTCGTGGCAAAAACATTATTGTCGAACGGCAGCATCAGCATTTTCACGTTAAGGGCCACGGTGCTGAACAACTGGGCCGTCTTTCTGTCGAGCGCTTTCCGGGTAAACATGATGACGGTGAAGATATTGCCGGACGGGAGAATGCCGCCGTATCCCAGTACCGATTTGATGCCGTATGGTTTGACAAATTCTTGCTGTGCCGGGATATACGGGCTGGCCAGAGCCTGCTGAACGTAGAAAATATTGAATGTCGTTCGGGCCAGGTCCAGCAATAGGTTGGGATCGGGGCGAATCACCGTTTCAATGTCCATTCCCATCTGCTTGATCAGATTTCTCATCATTGGAATACGGTTGACTACTTCTTTGCTCGGCAACGGGATGGCCTGATGCGCCTGTGAGTTTTGGCGCCGCCGCCATTTTTCCTCTATCCCGGTAGTAGCCAGCAACGTCAGGCATTTATAGTTGGCGGTCGGCGATTTGTCGGTCAGCAGCCTGGCGGCGAACCGCTGCAGTTCCGGCGGCAGCGTGGTATGGTCATGGGTTTTGAAAAAGCGGATCAGCGGGCAGGTGTTAAGACCGGATTGGGGATCGACAAAATTGTCGAAAAGGTAGTTTACCAGGCGTTGGGCGGCTTCTTCCATGCTGCGGCAATCTTTTCCCAGCACCCGGATATCGCTGCCCATTCTGATGATATCGCTCATTTTGAGAATGTTGAAATCGTACACGGTTTTTTCCCCTTATATAATAAGATTATAAATTTTACCCAATATTTATGCAAGTATCGGAAGACTAAATAATAAGGTTTTTCCTGCCGTGGCTCGTTCCGGCCGGAACGGGGACCGGGATTGCGATACCGGTTTATGGCGAATTTCCCGACTGGTTGTTGTCCGGGGCGGCTGGCGTCATAAAATCGGTGTCTTTCCGGGTGGGGTCGGGAGGTACGCTTCTTGATATTCTCCGGCTTTCGTGCTAGAATATTGAAAAGAGCGACGGGCAACGTGTGGTGAGATAAGATGCTGAAATTAAAACTGCAGACGAAAATTCTGTTTTCCTACTTGATTCTGCTGGGGATCGTTATTGGCGGGTTTTATTTTATTTTCGATGTCCTGGCCATTAATATTCTGACTCGTGCGCACCTCAAGACCGCGGTGGAAGGAATTGACGGTCTTTCGGCTTCCAACCGGGAGGCCCTGCAGAAAACGGTGCGGCGGCTGGGCACCTACATCATTGATCTGATTGCGGAGCGCGAAGCCGACCGCGCCGCGCTCTATCTGGCCGGAAAACCGCCGGAATATCGTGCCGATGTGGCCGCGTTGCGCCGGGACCCGGCTTTTCGGGCCATTGTCGCCCATCCGATCATGGTATACGGACGTGAGGCCGGCTATACCGATCTGTTCGATCTTTCCGGAACGGCGCTGTTGCATCCCTATGCCCGGCTGGAAGGGAAGAACTATCGGGATTGGGTCAAGGAATATCCCCGCATGTGGGAAATCGTGCAGCAGTCTTTCACCCGGAAATTTGTCTCCGGCAACTACACCTTTTTCGACGATAACAACAAATCGGTGGAGAAGTACATGGCCATCTGCCGGGTTCCCGGCACCAACTACAATTTGGTGGCCAGCGTGATTATCGGCGAATTCTTTACCCCGATCGACCGTAATATTGTCAATAACGAGGAAAAGCTGTCTCAGGCGGCCTGTGGGGAGATATCTCGCGCTTCGGAAACCTACAGTTACCACGTCAAAATCTTCAGTTTGCCGTTGATTGCGCTTGCCGCCATTATCAGCTTGCTGTTCGGGTTATGGTTTTCGGCCGGGATTGTTCGGCCGTTGCGGGCGTTGCTCGGGGCGGTGGAGCCGCTCGGCAACGGCGATTTTTCGGTTCATGTGGCGGAAACCGGATCGATGGAAGTTGCTACGTTGGCGCGCAGTTTCAACCGGTTGGGCCGCCAGCTGGCGGATTATGTGCGGAGTCTGAAGCAGGAAGTCGCCGCCCGGCAGGAAGTCGAAAGTGAAATCAAGATCGCCCGTTCGCTTCAGGAGGCGTTGCTGCCCAAGCATTTTCCCGAAAATCCCGGAATCGATCTTGCCGCGCAACTGCAGCCGGCCCGGGAAGTGGCCGGTGATTTTTATGATTGTTTCATGCTGGACGGCAAGTTGACGGTTATTATCGGCGATGTGTCCGGCAAGGGGGTGCCGGCGGCGTTTTTCATGGCGGTGGTGCGGACCATGCTGCGGGATCTTTGTCATACCATGAAAGAGTCCACTCCGGCGGCGGTGATGACGCGTGCCAACCAGTTGCTGTGTTGTGAGAACGATTCCTGCATGTTCGTTACGCTGTTTCTCGGTATGCTGGATATTGAAAAGGGGGTCCTGTACTATGCCAACGGCGGGCACAACGAAGTGCTGCGCCGCCGTTCCGACGGCACGGTGGATCGTTTCGGCTATCGCGGCGATATGGCACTGGGCATTATTCCCGACAATCATTACCATGACTGTTCCGAACCGCTGCATTCCGGAGAGATGCTGGTACTTTTTACCGACGGAATTACCGAAGCCTTTTCGCCGCAGCAGGTTTTGTACGGGGTTGAACGTTTGAGCGACGTGGTCGGCTGTTCCGGCGCGCTGTCGGCGGCGGCATTGTGCCGGAAAGTGGTTGCGGACGTTATCGACTATGAATGCGGCAACCGCTTCGATGACATTACCATTGTGGCGTTGAAATACTGCCGATAGGGTTTGCCGGCATGGAATAAGGGGCGGCCGGTTGTTCCGGACCGTCGGTTCGGGCTCGGGCGGCGGAGATTATCCACGCCGGGCGATTTCTTCCCGCATCAGCCGGATCAGCGCGGGGGCGGCTTCCGGTCGGGCGATGCGGCGGCCGTTGGCCGCCAGTCCGGCATATTCTTCCCGGCGACTCAGCCATGATCCGATCAAATCCAGCGCCTTGTCGCGGGTGAAACAGTCATTGTTCACCACCATGGCCGCCCCGACGCTTTCCAGCACGGCGGCATTGTCATCCTGATGGTGTTCGGCCGCATAGGGATAGGGAATGAGAAACGCGTACTTGCCGAACAGGCTGATTTCGGCGATACTGCTGGCCCCGGCGCGGCAGACGATAACATCGCAGGCGGAATAAAATATCCCCATGTCGTCGGCTTCGGCAATTACCAGATGAGGAAACGGGGCCGCATGGTAAAGCTGCGTCACGTCCTCCAATTTGCCCTTGCCGGCCAGATGAATCACCTGCATGACGGTGGTGTTCAGGGACAGCAGTGCCTCCGGCAGAATCCGGTTGAAAACCGCCGCGCCCTGGCTGCCGCCGAAAATCAGCAGCAGCGGCAGTTCCGGCCGAAAGGCCGTGCCGTAACGGCGATTGAGTTCCGCGATGGCCTCTTCCCGGCTCGGTTGGGGGGCGAGCAGTTCCGGCCGCACCGGCATGCCGGTACAGGTGAACGGGCATTTGCAGCTTGTGGCGTTGACCGGAGGAAATGAAATGGCCAGGTGCCGGGCCCAGCGGCTGAGGTAGCGGTTGGTCCGGCCGATGCGGGCATTGCCTTCGTGCAAAAACAACGGAATATGCAGACTTCGCGCCGCCATGGCCGCGGTTGCCGAGGCGAAACTGCCCATGCCCAGCATGGCGTCGGGACGGAACCGCCGCAATTCCCTGCGGGCGGTAAGCACGCCGCTGCCGCAGTCGCGGAGAAATTTGAAGGTTGAAGGAATGTTATGTGGGCGTGGCGAAGATTTGACGATAACCGTTTTGATCCGGTAAGCGGTGGCAATGGCGGCTTGTGACGCGGTATTTTTCCCGCCCAGAAACAGCAATACTTCGCCGCCGTGCTGTTGGAAGTAACGGGCGGTGCTCAGTCCAGGGAAAAAGTGTCCGCCGGTGCCGCCGCAGGCGATGGCCAGCCGGGTAAATTCCTGATTTTCGGGCGTTCCGGAAGGGGCGGCGACGGATGATTTCAAATCCAACGGTTCCATAATCTCACCAGAAATTCCTTGCTTTCCCGCATCAACTCCAGGTTGAAGTCGGGTTTGGCGGTTTCGAGCGCAATACTCAGCAGCAGTCCGGTTTCGATCAGGCAGACGACCAGATTGCTGCCGCCGTAGCTGATGAACGGCGCCGGCATGCCCTTGGTGGGCAACGCGCCCGAAATTACGCCCATGTTGATGAACGCCTGAAGCGAAATCAGCGCGGTGATGCCGCAACCCAGCAGCATTCCCTGCCGGGTGCTGGCATTGATGCTGATCTTGACGGCCACGAACATCAGCGCCAGATAGGCGATGATAACGCAGCACAAACCGACCAGCCCCAGCTCTTCGCCGACAATCGACAGGATGAAGTCGGTATGCGCTTCCGGCAGGTATTTGTGTTTCAGCCGGCTGGCCATGAAGCCGACTCCCAGCCAGTCGCCCGATCCCAGCGCCAACAGCGAATTCCACAGTTGGTACCCGTCTTCCTTGAGGCAGGTTTCGGGATCGAGAAACGAGGTTATGCGAGCCCAGCGCATCGGGTCCAGCTTGTAAATCGCCAGCGTCAGGAGCGGCGGCAGCGTAACGGCGGGAACCACCAGATAGCGCATCTTGAGTCCGGCGGCGAAAAAGACGATGGCCGTCACCATACCCAGCAACAACGTGGTCCCCAGGTCCTTGCCCGCCAGCACCATCAGCATGACTACGCCGCATACCGCGACTCCGGGAAGGAAACCGTTTTTATACGACAGTACGCTGATGTTGCGCACCTTGTCGGAACAGTAGCGCGCCAGGAACAACGCAATGGCCACTTTGGCAAATTCCGACGGCTGAATGCTGGCGAAATTGGCGATTTTGATCCATCGCCTCGCTCCCTTGACCTCGGAAAAACACAGCGCCACCCCCAACAAAATAATGCTGATGACGATAAAAAACGGACTCCACTGCACCAGCCGCTTGTAGCCGATCAGGAAGGTGACGATGCCGCAGCCCGTTCCGATGCCGCACCAGAGCAGCTGCTTCTTGAAAAACGTTGCTCCGGCCACGCCGTATGAGGTGGAATACAGCGCCGTCAGCCCGAACAACACAATGGTCGAGACAATGACAAACAGCATGATGGCGTAATTCAACGACGCTTCGCCGTTGTCGGCATTGTTGCCGACCGGTTCCTGAAACTGGGTTTTCAGACTGCGCATCTTCCGCCTCC
>JAQUZV010000012.1 GCA_028691155.1 Victivallales bacterium | reverse complement strand
TCTTGATTCTCTGATGGGCAAATATCCCGTAGGCGATAATCCCGGGCAAAACCAGATAAAGCGGCCCGATCAATTTCAGCAGTCCGGTCAGCAACACCCCTTTTTGCCCTTCGGCCAGAGAACTGGCCCCCAATGTACGTTGAATAATTTGCTGGTTGGTGCACCAGTAAAACAGATTCAACAGCAGAATTCCGGTGAATATCGTGCTGAACGGCACCGAACTCTTGTTGCCGCCGATGGAATTGAATTTGCCGGTCAGGCCGGACAGCCGTTCGAACCCGGCTCCGAAGTCATCGCCGCCAAGCACCCGAATCCCGAAATAAGTGATCATGAAGCCGCCCACCAACAACCCGATCCCATTGAGGGTATCGGACACCGCCACCGACTTCAACCCTCCGAACAGGGCATAAATGGCGCCGATTATCCCCACCAGCCAGACAATCAGCCACAACGCCGTCGTATCGGACGATATCCCCAACATCCCCTTGATGTCCATTATCCCGATCATGCCGGTGGCCCCGGTGTAGAGAATGATCGGCAGCAGGATGACCGCATAGGCGACCAGAAAGATCATGTTGGAGATCACCTGAGTCTGATGGTCAAACCGCAACTGCAGGAATTCCGGAACCGTGGCAATTCCGCTTTTGAGAAAGCGCGGCAGAAAAAACAATGCCATGGCCACCAATGCCACCACCGCCAGCACTTCCCACACCATCACACACAAACCGTCAACAAAAGCCGCCCCGTTTAGACCCACCATCTGTTCCGTGGACAAATTGGTCAACAACAAGGAACCGGCAATGAAGGGAAAGGTCAAACTGCGGCCGGCCAAAAAGAAGCCGTCCTTGCTGCTCAAGTCGTCCCGCCGCGTCATAATCCAGGTTAAAAGCCCCACCAAACCGGTAAAAAATACGAACGACCCCAGCGTCAACCAATACATCCTCTTCCTCCAATGCTGTTAATGGTTTTCCTTTCGCGGCCGTGGTTCCGGTTCCGTTCCCCTCTCTCCTCAATCAAGGATACTGCGAATCCGACTGTCCAACGCCCTTTGATCGGCAATAAACGAATAAAGCGCACTCATGGACATCAGGGCATCCGGCCCGATATCGCCATACTCCAGATGATGAGCCCAGTTGTCAAAGACCGGAATCTTGCCGTCGTCCAGCATTATTCCCACCTCTTCCGGAATCCATTCGGGGAACAGACCGCCTTCGCCGTGCCGTCGGAAATAATGTTCGATATCCTCGGCCATCATCCGGTCAACATCCAGTTGCAGCAAACCGTCGACCAGACGCCGGAATTCCGGCGTCACCGTCCACAACCGTGCCAAAAAAGCCCGGTCACAGACCACCGGCGGATCCTCGGTCGTCCGGTCCTCCAGCACCGCCGGCGGAGCGGCCTGGAAAGACGCCGCCACCGGTGGCGGCATCGTCATCACGTCGATGCCGCAGAGCGCCGCCACCTGCCCGGCATCCCGCATACTGGCGCCGATCTGCCGCGATCCGGTCATTTTATCCCGTCGCAAAGCGGCAATCTCCCGCTGCGAACTCAAGGTTACCTTTTCTCCGACATTGATACCGTCTCCCAAACCATTGTCGCCGACAAACGCATTCAGCCGCCCCATGAAAACGTTGACGAACGACGGCGACGCCAACCGTGCCGCCAGATAATTCTGCCGGGCGGAAAATCCCAACGTAAAATTGACCGGCACGCCGTCGCGCTGCAACCGCCGCGCCGCCAGCAACCCTGCCGCGGTAAACGGTACCTTGATAAAAAAGCGTTCCGGACACAACGACCACAACTGACATCCGACATTATAACTTCTTTCCCAGTCGAATGCCAGATCGGTATGCAATTCCACACTGACTGCCGCCCCAAAGCGCCGGGACAGATTGAGACCGTGAATCGCGTTCAGCGCCAAAGCCACCGTCCGCACCAGCAATTTACCGGAACAGGCCGGGTCCTCATCCAGGACGATGCCGGCCATTGTCTGAATCAGCCCGTCATAAAGTCCTTTCTGAATCTCACGGTTCAACAGGGTATTATTGGTGGTCAAAGCCGAAAAGTCTTCGCACCACAACCCGGCCGCCGCATCCGCATCACCGGTATCGAGCCATAAAGCGGTCCCGCAGTCCCGCAGGGTTTTCCAACAGGACGGCGCCGGAGCCGCCGGCAGAACGGCACCATTATAACAGGAAGAAAGAATAAATTTCCGGAGACGGGATGAAATAATCTGGTTTTTCATAATTCTCTCCCTCGCCCAAAATTAATTTGATCCGGCACTTGGCGCAACCCACTTATAAATCTATACGCGAATATCCGGCAAATCAACTGCGAAATCATTGACGGTAAATATTTTCAGTATTTTTCCCCGTCCCCCGCCGAATCCCCATACGACCGGACCAGGCCGGGGAGAATTCGGGATTTTTTTCTTTTTAAACAATATTTCTTTCTTTGCCGACGTTATTTCGAATGTATTTCAACTGTCATCAACCGGGGAAACATCATGAAACTAAAGAAGATTTTAATCATCGGCGCCATATTGATCTTCATCACTTCCGTCTGGACTTTCATTCCCTCCTGCGGCAGCGAACGTTACGCCCCCGACATCAACGACCGGTTCATCCTGACCGCGGCACGCTGGGTGCGTTTTGTGGAAGACGAAGATATCGACGAAGCCAAAGCCATTACCGGCGGCAACACCGATGACGTTATCCGGACTTATCAGCGGGAATTGCGGGAAATCGGCACCGTGGTGTCACGGGATCTGCTGCAACGCAATTTTATTCCCGTTCCCGGCGGCAACCTCAATCAGATTGAATTCAGCCTGCGGATCAAGCCGGTGGTGACGGACAACCATCCCCGTCAGACCCAGCGGCCACGCCGTGAACTCCGGATTTCCGAGCGAATCTACGTGGCAACGGACAATAACAAGAATCCCCGGGTCTTCGGCACCCGGTTTCTGGTCCCGCTGCCGTCCCTTCAGGAGGGAGGAGAAGAGTTGGACACCGAATCTCGATCCGGCAACCCGGTTACCGTCGCCAACCAATGGCTCGCCAACTATGACGCCCGCCGTTTCGCCCCCTGCTCCAAATGCCAAACGGCAAACAACGCGTTTAACAGCGGCATGTTCTTTTTTACCGACCAATCGCTCGGCATCGATCATGGCATGGCCGAAACGCTGGCCCGATCGTTCAAAAGCAGCGGCGGACGGGCCAGGAACCGCCAAACCGTCAGCCGGACTATTTGGCACGGTTGCCCCGGCATGTCGAAGGTCGATATTGTCCGCATCGTCATGACCGCCGAATATCCGCAGGGAAAACGCCGGGAAACCATCTGGCTGTTCAAAGACAACTTCGTGCCGAACCGCAACTGGTATGTCTATCGCGTTCACCAGGGTCAACTGCAACCGCATAAAGCATCACCCCCGAAAAAATAACGATTTTTCTGTTCCGACATAACATTGGCTTCCGATGCCCCGGCACCATATCATATAGATCCCCGGGACGAAAAAAAACAACAAGAAGGAGAAAACATCATGAAAGCCGGGTCCCGAATCAATCTTTTCACCCTGATCGAACTGTTGGTGGTCATCGCCATCATCGCCATCCTGGCCGGGTTGCTGCTGCCGTCGCTCAACCAGGCCAAAAGGGCCGCCATGGGAGTATCCTGCAAAAACAATCTCCGGCAACAGGCGCTGATGTTCGCCGTATACGTGGACAACTATTGCGGGTACTATCCGGAAGCAACCGATGCGCCGAAGTGGGGAACACGGGAAAACGGGGTTCCCGTCGGTTGGAGTTACAAACTGGCCTGGGGTCTTAACGGCCGTCACAGCGACGGGTTGAAGAAAATGTTCCAGTGTCCGACGGAAACCGAACGGGAATTCTCCTATTCCCTGAACTGCAACCAGCTCTTCATCAACAAAGGCACGTTCAGCAGTTGGTACTGCGGGCAATTCGACAACAGCCGCAACAGTCCCAGCCAAATCGTCCTGGTGGAGGAAACCTCCGACAAAACCACCGACTTTGCCGCCGACGACTGCGATCAGGACAATTACACCCAGAATACTTCCGGCATCGATCTGAGCCGGCACAACAATATGAATCATCTGTACGTCGACGGTCATGTGGACGGTATCCGGATGTTCGACGGCACCAAAATCACGCTGTACACCTCCCATATGGGCGGTTACGGCACCTATCCGCCGCCGGTTCTCCCTTGACTTCACCCGCATCGGCAGTTAAGTTATCGCCAAAAAGAGGTGCTTATGATTGCCGGAGTCGGTACCGACGTCGTTAAAATCGAACGCATCCGTCAGACGATCGAACGTTATGGCGAAGCTTTCCTTCATCACGTATTTACCCCCGAAGAACTGGCGGAGGCCGCACGACGGCGCAACCCCTGGCCCTATTATGCCGGACGCTGGGCGCTGAAGGAATCCTTATCCAAAGCACTGGGGTGCGGCATCGGCACCCATTGCGGCTGGCAGGATATTCAGACCCTGAACGACGCCAACGGCCGGCCGCTGACCGCCATCGGCGGCGCCGCCGCCGAACGCGCCGCCGAACTGGACATTGCCCACGTTCATGTTTCCATCAGCCACGAAGAGGAATACGCCTGCGCCACGGTGATCCTGGAACGCCGCTGACCCCGGTCCGGCACCATCGGCGGCCCCCACCCCGCCGGCATGGGGAAAACGGATATTATTTAACCCCGAAAGTTGCAAAACAGGAATCCGGCGATAAGTTAATCCGGGAATTATCCGGGGTTGAACGCATGGCATGAGGCGGAGAAAAAAATGCGGCAATCCCGCAACGAAAAGGAAAATCCGAGCCACCGCAAAAGGCTCCGGAACAATGGAAATTCTTTGGCGTTATTTTATTTATCAATGATTCAGGCCATAATACCCCGACATGGCGTCCGCCGACCGGGGGCGGCCTCAACCCGGAGAGTAATTTGTGAAAGAAACAATGAATGCGGCACCATTCAAAAGGGATATGCTGACCATTTTCTCCCTGAGTGTTTTCTCTCTGGCCCTCCTGAGCGAACTGCTGCTGATCTTCTGGCTGCCGTTCCGGTTGAACTCGGAGCAAAAGGGAAACCGGGAAGTGGCGCGTCAGGAAATGGTCCACACTCTGGATATCCTGCGCAGCCGCCTGGGAAGATTCAAGGCCGCCTCCCGGTACCAGGGAAAAGAGGTCGCCATGATGACCGAAGGACTGGATAACCTGGCCCGTTACCTGCGGGAATATTCCAAACAACTCGACATCGAACAAATCCGGGCGGTCCGGACGGTGCTCCAGCAATGCCAAAAAAGCCTGTCGCACTTCACCGCCCAAAAACAATATGCGGCAGAGATATCAATCGACACCTCGGCCTGCCTGAAACGAACCTTTTCCGGTTTCGGGCCGACAGCCGCAACCGCCGGAAAAACGGAACCCCATCAAAAATGAACCATCAAAAAACGGAACAGATTATTACGGCCTTCAACGGCAAACGCATCGGCGTCGTCGGCGACCTGATGCTGGATGTCTACACCTGGGGCAAAGCAGCCCGGATTTCCCCTGAAGCACCGGTTCCTGTCGTTCAGGTCAGAAAAACCACCCGCTGCCTCGGCGGCGCCGCCAATGTCATGCGCAACATCGTTACGCTGGGCGGCCGGGCGGATGCTTTCGGCGTTATCGGCGACGACCCCAACGGTCGGACCGTACGGCAGTTGCTGGCCGAATATGATATCGACCCCCGGGGTGTATGTTGCGACCCGCACCGGCGCACCACCGAAAAACAACGCGTCATTGCCGCATCGCAGCAACTGCTGCGGATCGACTACGAAGACACCGAGGCGGTAACGGATACGGTACGGCGGGAGATCACCTCCTCCCTGCTCGAACTGATTGCCGCCCGACAACTGGACGCCATCGTCTTCGAGGATTACGCCAAAGGACTGCTGGACCGCACCATGGTCCAGACCATTACTGATGCGGCGCGCCGCGTCGGCATCATCGTGGCCCTGGACCCCAATCCCAAACATCAGATGCAGATTCAAAACCTGACGGTCATGAAACCCAACCGTCAGGAGGCTTTCGGTCTGGCGGGAAAAATCGCCGAGGACAGTAATCTGCCCCCGATGCAGGATCCAGAATTACGGGAAGTGGCCGCCATTCTGATGGCACAATGGCATCCCGATTATCTGCTGATCTCTCTTGCCGCCGACGGCATGGCTCTGTTCGACCGCAACGCCGACATGACCATTATTCCGACTATGGCCCGGGAAGTTTTCGATGTTTCCGGGGCCGGAGATACGGTAATCGCCACTTTCACCCTCGCGCTGGCGGCGGGGGCCGACGGCATCACCGCGGCCAGAATCGCCAATCATGCCGCCGGAATCGTAGTGGGAAAAATCGGAACGGCTCCGGTTACCCGCGAAGAACTGTTGGAAAGCCTGAAACACGGAAAATAATAATTATGTCAGGAAAAACTTTTGTCATCATTCCGGCCCGGTTCGGCAGTACCCGTTTCCCCGGCAAAGTACTGGCGGAACTGCACGGCAAGCCGCTGATCCAATGGGTATATGAAAAAGCGCGGGATTCTGTCGCTGACGACGTGGTGGTGGCCACCGATCACCCCCGAGTCATGGCGGCCGTGACCGCTTTCGGCGGCAAAGCCGTCATGACGGCAGTCGATCATCCGTCGGGAACCGACCGGATCTGCGAGGCCGCCGATAAGATCGGTTGCGGCGATCGGGACATCATCGTCAACATTCAGGGCGACGAACCGTTGCTCCCGATCTCCGTCATCAACGACCTGATTGCCATGATGCGGGAAAATCCCGGGCTGGAAATGGGAACCGTGGCCGCCCCGCGTCCACGCGCCGAAATCGGCCCCGACCCCAACCGGGTCAAAGTGATCTTCGGCGCCGACGGCGCGGCCATCTATTTCAGCCGGTCGATGATCCCCTATCTGCGGGAAGGCGGCGAAGATACGCCATGTTATCTGCACTGGGGCATCTACGCCTATCGCGGCGATGTGCTGCGCCGTTTTGTCCGACTGCCGGAAGGACGACTGGAGCAATGCGAAAAACTCGAACAGTTGCGGGCGCTGGAAAACGGTATTCGGATCCAAGTGCTGATCAGCGAACTGGAAAGCATCGGCGTCGATACGCCGGCAGACCTGGAACGGGCGCGCCGAAAACTTGAAGAAATCTTACCGGGAATGAATTGATATTCCGCCGACGGCGGTAATATTACTTCCGGTGACAGACAAATTTTAGGACGGAAATTATCAGATGATCAAGATTGGACCAACCATAACCATTGGCCGGAAACTGACTCTTTTCGGCGGACCGTGCGTCGCGGAAGGACCGGAATTGTGCCTGGAAGTGGCAACCTATCTCCGCGACCTGTGTCGGGAACTGGATATTCAATATGTGTTCAAGGCCTCCTACGACAAGGCCAACCGCTCCTCCGGAAATTCCCGGCGGGGCCCGGGCATGGCGGAAGGACTCGAAATTCTGGCCCGGATCCGGAAGGAACTGGAGTTGCCGGTGCTGACCGACGTACACGAGTCGACGGAAGCCGCAGCAGTGGCCGAAGTGGTTGATGTGCTGCAGATTCCGGCATTCCTGTGCCGGCAGACCGATCTGCTGCTGGCCTGCGGCCGCACCGGCAAGCCGGTCAATATCAAAAAAGGACAATTCATGGCGCCGGAAGACATGCGCGGGGCGGTGGAAAAAGTCCGCAGTACCGGCAACGACCAAATTATGCTGACCGAACGCGGCAGCTCTTTCGGTTATCATAATCTGGTTGTCGACATGCGTTCACTGCCGACCATGCGCGCCATGGGCGTACCGGTCGTGTTCGACGCCACCCATTCGGTTCAGCTGCCCGGCGGGCTCGGCAATGCCTCCGGCGGACAGCGCGACTTTATCCGGCCGTTGGCCCGGGCCGCGGCCGCCGTCGGCATCGATGTGCTCTTTGCCGAAGTTCACCCGCGTCCGGAACAGGCGTGGTCAGACGGCCCCAACTCTCTTGATTTCAACACTATTCGCACGGTACTGGGCGAAGTTAAGGAAATTTATGAACTGGAACGCCATCAAAGCAATCGTCCTTGATATCGACGGCGTGCTGACCGATGGCCACATCGGTTACGCGGGCCCCCGGGAGATTAAATTCTTCCATGTCCGCGACGGGCACGGCCTGAAAATGGCCATGCGCGCCGGGTTGAAGGTCGGCGTTCTTTCCGGGCGCAGTTCCGAAGCCAATCGGATTCGGGCCAAGGAGCTCGGGTTCGATTTTATGTATGAAGGGAAAAAGGACAAACGAACCGCGTTCGGAGAACTGCTTGCCGAACAGGGGCTGCAGGCGGAGGAATGCCTTTATATGGGCGACGATGTGGTGGACATCCCGGTGTTGCGGCAGGCCGGCATCGCGGTAACCGTGGCCGATGCGCCGGAAATCATGGATGAATTCTGCCAGGAGCGGACCCGGGCTCGCGGCGGTTGCGGCGCGGTACGGGAAATAGTCGAGTTGTTACTCAAAAAACAGAACAAATGGCAACAACAAATGGAGCGTTATCTCTCTTGAAGCCAGTTAAGTTTTTCATCGGAATATGGTTATTGTTGTCGACCGCAGCGGCGTTGCCGGGAGCGGAATCCTCGGATATGGGAAACGCCAAACTGACGGATTTCAAGTTGCCGCAATACAGCGAAGGCGGAAAACTGGTTTTCATCCTCTACGGGGAAAGCGGTTATGCCGCCGGAATCAATGTCTTTCTGGAAAAAGTTGTGATCGACCTGGTTCAGAGCAGCATCAAGGACATCGATTCGGTTCACGACCTGCAGGGAGTGGAGCTCTATCCCCTGGGAACATCGGCAGCAGAAATCGCCGCCTTCTGGGCCGATAAACCGTATGCCGCCGCGTTGATCTATTCGCCCACCGCCGTTTTCGACCGTTCGACCAATACCATCAAGGGAGATCGCGACGTTCATTTCCGGTCCCGCCTGTTGGATATCGACGGAGAAGGATTCGACGGAGATTACCAAAGTAAAACCATTCACATTCGGAAAAACGTGCAGATTGAGATTCGCCGACTGACTTCCGGGCTGGGTTCATCCCGCCATATCGCAACCGCCGTAAATACCGAACAACCAGACAGAAAAGGATCTGAAAAATGATATTAACCCGACGTTATCAATACCTGTCGACGCTGGCGGCATTCCTGTGCTGGGCCGGAATAATTATCCCGAAAGCCGACGCCCTCTCGCTGGAAGAGTTGTCCAGTAAGGCCGACGGAGCAGACCGTGCCGGCAAAACCACGAAAATCGTCGCCGATATGATGGATATCGATTTTCGCAACAACATTGCCACCCTTACCGGGAAAGTCGACGTCAACGACCCGGCCATCCACATCCAGTGCGACAAGATGACGATCTACCTGCAGGACAAGGAGAAGGACGAGGCCGCGTCATCCCACCGTACGGCCGAAAGTCTGAGCGCCGGGCTGACCGGCAACAGCGGCAACAAGGAACTGAAAAAGATCGTCTGTACCGGCCATGTGATTATTGTACGTCAACTTTACGGTCCCGACAATCAGGTCAAAGGAGAACAACGCGCCACCGCCGGCAATGCGGTTTACGACGTCAATGAAAATATGATTGTCCTGACCGAAGACAATCCGACCATCACCCAGCTCGGAAAAGGGACGTCGACCGGCTGGCGCATTACCTTCTGGCCGGATACGGAACGAGTCCAGATTGAAGGAGCATCGGCCCACACCGATGGCGGCCCCCAGGCCTCGGTTGAGGTGAAAAACCTCAAGGATCTGAAACAGTAGGAAAAAAATTGCCGGATAAGCCATAAAAAATCGGTCGTCCTACTTCTATTATTACGTTTCAAGCGCTATATTTATTCATAGCAAGACAGAAAGGTTCGCAATAATGGTTGCCACAAAGGAATTGCTCCTCGAAGCAAAAAACCTTGTTAAAGCATATCACGGCAAACGGGTGGTCAATAACTGCTCTTTGAATGTCAAACCCGGAGAAGTGGTGGGACTGCTGGGCCCGAACGGGGCCGGCAAAACCACCAGTTTCTACATGATTATCGGTCTGATCAAACCGGATTCCGGTGCCATCATGTTCCGAGGGGAAGACATTTCCCAGATGCCGATGTACAAACGGGCCCGGATGGGCATGGGTTATTTGGCCCAGGAGCCGTCCATCTTCCGCAAACTCACGGTGGAACAGAATATCATGGCGATCCTCGAAACACTGGATATGACCCGCGCCGAACGGCGTCAGCGTCTCGAAGAATTGCTGGCCGAGCTGGAATTGACGCCGCTCGCCAAACAGAAAGCCATGACCCTGAGCGGCGGCGAACGGCGGCGACTGGAAATCACCCGGGCGCTGGTCACCAATCCGGCGTTTATCATGTTGGATGAACCGTTCAGCGGCGTCGATCCGATTGCCGTTTACGATGTCCAGCAGATCATCGGTCAGTTGCAGGCCAAAAATCTGGGGATTCTGATTACCGACCATAATGTTCGGGAAACCCTGGCCGTCGTGGATCGGGCCTATCTGATGTGTCAGGGGAATATCGTCTGCGAGGGCAGCAGCAATTATCTGGTAAATGATGAAAAAGCCCGGGAAATTTATCTGGGTCCGCAGTTTACCATGTAAGCAGCCCGGCGGTGGTATGGGAATTAAAATGCCGCCGGCGGTAGGCGGCGCTTAACTAAAGGAGGATAATTATGCAAATAATTATCAGTGGCAGGCATGTAGTTGTCACCGAACAGATGAGAGTTTATTTCGAAGAAAAGATTACGTCCATGCTGGGAAATATGGCGATAATGGTTTCAAGCGTCCGCGGCATTGTCTCGGTGGAAAAGGGACGGCACGAGGCGGAATTGATCGTCAGTGCCAAGAATCACAATTTCGAAGCCCAGGCCGAAACTTACGATATGTATGAAGCCATGGATAAAGTGGTGGAGAAGGTTGAAGTACAGATCCGTAAACATCTCGACCGGCAGCAGGATCACCATCGCAATGGCTCGCTGAAGGAAGATGAACTGAAAAGAGTCAATACCGCGGCCGAGGAAGACCTCGCCGAAAGCACCATGTAGGATACTACCACCGGCGTCCGGTTCGACCGGACGCCGTTTCTGTTTCGGGCGTTGTTCCGACGCAAGTGCCGTAAAGCCGGGAAAAACGGTGGGATTCTGCCCGAGGGGAATTACTTTAGGATTTTCAACATGTCCGAAGACGGCGGAATTCAATGGGCAATAGCGATCGCAGCCGGATGGATGCGGCAGGGAGGAAAAATATTTTTCGTCTTTGCCGGAATATTGCTGTTATGGTTGCTTCCGGCCTTTACCACGACCGCCGCGGCTGCCTCCCCACCCAAAATATTGGTGCTCTCCTCCTACCATGTGGGTTATGAATGGACCAATGATATTCTGTCCGGCCTGCGCCAATCCATGGAAGAAAACAATCCCGACCTGGAGTTGTACCAGGAATATATGGACACCAAGCGGACGGATCATAACGTCGCCCAACAAGTCTGCCGGGAAGTTCTGCAACACAAATACAAGCCGAATTTTTTTCAGTTGATTATTACGCTGGACGACGCCGCTTTTCAGTTTATGCTCCAGGAACATGACCGACTCTTCCCCGGGATTCCGGTTATCTTCTGCGGCGTCAATGATTTCACCGCGGAAATGCTGCGGGGGCAAAAAGACTTTACCGGGGTGATACATACCATCGATTTCAGCCGTCATCTGGACTTGGTCCGTCAACTTTTCGGTCCGATCCGCAACGTGTTTTTCATTTATGACAACACGAAAACCGGCATCAGCATGTTCCATCTGGCCCAACACGATTTTGCCCGGGCGCAGAAAAACGATCCGGACCTCAATGTCACGTACATGTCCGGAGAAGACTATTCCCACCGAGAACTGTTGCAGCAGTTGGAAAAACTGCCGCCGGAAAGTATCGTCATCCTGTCGCCCTGGGTCTGTGACCGTCAACATGAATACCGGCCGATGCGGGAAGAGGCTTCGCGCATCGCCATTGCTTCACGGGCGCCGGTATTCTGCCATGTCAGAGAGCTGGTGGGATGCGGAGTCATCGGCGGAGAAGTCATCTCCGGGCACCTCCTGGGTCGGGAAGTGGGTAAGATCGCCCTGAAAATTCTTCAGGGAACGCCGGTTTCCTCATTGCCGCCGGAACGACCCGACCTCTACCGCCGCGTACTCGATTACCGCCAACTGCAACACTGGCATTGTCTGGACCGGATTCCCCCCGACAGTGAGGTCGTCAACCAGCCCGATCACACGTTCTGGCGGTATTACTATTACCTGGCCGCCGCCGCCGTGGCCATCGTCATGGGCATGATTATCATTGTCCTGTTGATCATCAACATCATGCGGCGGCGCCAGGCCGAAGTATCGCTGCTGCGGGAAAAAACTCTCCTGAGCATCACGCTGAAAGGACTCAAGATCGGCATCTGGGAATACGACCGTACCAACAACACCCTGAAACTGAATGAAAATTATATGACGTTCACCGATCAGAAGTTGAATTCCCAACAGCCGATCGGCGAGCTGCTCCAGATTGTTTTTCCCGCTGACCGGGAACGGGTGGCCCGCGAAGCCACCCGTTTTATCGCCGGCACGGGACGTAATTTCTATACCGAATGCCGGGTCTTCAACAATGCCGGGGGCATTACCTGGCTGGCGGTGGACGCCTATGCCGTTTCCGATGATCCTCACGGTCACCCGCAACGCATCATCGGCGTCGTTCACGACATCAGCATGAGAAAACACGCCGAAGATGCCCTGTCCGATTCGGAACGGGAAAAAGAGTTGATCCTCAACCATATCTCCGAAGGACTGATGTATATCGACCGTGATCTCAAAATCAAATGGATGAACAAAAGAATGCAGTACGCCGCCGCCTTTGCGGCCATCGGAATGGTCAATGACCGCGACCATCGCCTCAACTTTACGCCGGGACATGAAACCATGACCGGACCGGTTCGGACCTGCCTCGCCACCGGTCAGGAACAGCAAAACGAAATCACCGTTTCCGGCACTACCGAAATCATTCACGCCGTTCCCATTATCGATGCTTCCGACCGGGTCATGGGCACCGTCGTCACCGTTCGGGACATCACCGAACACCGCCGGGGCGAACAGGCCCTGGCCACGGCCAGGGACGAAGCGGAAAAATCCCGGCAACATGCCGAAATCGCCAATCGCGCCAAAAGCGATTTCCTGGCGAATATGAGCCATGAGATCCGGACGCCGATGAACGGGATCGTCGGCATGACCGATCTGCTGCTGAAAACCGAACTGACGCCGGAACAACGACAATATGCCCAAACCATCGAATCGTCATGCGACACCTTGCTGGAACTGATCAGCGGGATTCTCGACCTGACCAAGATTGAAGCCGGTAAAATGAAAATCGACAATACGCCGTTCTCTCTGCCGATTCTCGTCAACGACCTGCTTTCGCTGATGGGAAATCTGGCCCGGGAAAAAAATCTCGAACTGAAACTGGAATACGATACCGACAACCTGCCCAATAAGCTGCTCGGAGATCAAACCCGACTGCAACAGGTGCTGATGAACCTGCTTTCCAATGCCATCAAGTTTACCGAGGAAGGGGAAATCCTCCTCCGCATCGTAGCCCGACGTATCGACGACACCACTTACCGCTTTACCTTTACGGTCCGGGACACCGGCATCGGAATCGCCCCCGAACATCTGGAGCATCTCTTTGAGAAATTCACCCAGGCGGACAGCTCTTCCACCCGGCGCTTCGGGGGCTGCGGACTGGGATTGGCCATCAGCCATGAATTGGTCAATCTGATGGGCGGCAAACTGGAAGTAATCAGTCAACCGGACCACGGCAGTGAATTTTTCTTCTCCCTGCCGTTCCGGCTGGCAGTACTGCCGTCGGCGCCGCCGACGACGACGGAGACGCCGGATGAAGCGATCAAACCGCTGGGCTATTCCGTCCTCGTGGCCGAGGACAGCAAAATCAATCAACTGGTGCTGACGGATTTTCTGGTCAAGCAATTCGGATGCCGGGTCGAAGTGGCGGAAAACGGCCAGGAAGTCATGGACATTCTCGATTCCGGCGTACCGATCGACCTGATTCTGATGGACTGCCATATGCCCATCATGGACGGTTACACCACCGCATCGCGTATCCGCGCTGCCGATAAGCCTTATGCCAAAGTAAAAATCGTGGCCATGACCGCCGACGCCATGGCCGGCACCAAAGAAAAATGTCTGGCCTCCGGCATGGATGATTACGCCTCCAAACCAATTCGCATCGAAGGGTTGCGACGAATTATCGCCCAACAGTTCCCGGCCGACAAAACCACTGCGGCAGAGTCCGGGAAATGACCTCCCATCTCACGGCCAACGGCCATGGCCATGGCCCGTCCCGACAGCCCGCCGATCATTGCAATCGAGCAAACACGCGACCTAGAACAGTTTGAGCGGCATTTTCCCCATTGACTTGCCAATGGGGAAAATGCCGACTTGAAAATTCGGGACAAAAATAGGACGAACGCCCGTAACCACTGTCGTAAACCGCCCCCTCGCGGAAACAGCATTCGCTGTCCCCCCGGAGGCTGTCGCATACCGGAAACCGGGCGCGGACGCGGAAACCACAACGGCATTATCGCCCGAGCCCGCCGATCAGTGGCCGTTGCCGTCCCCGGCCACCGTATCCTGCCGGATAACGACTTTCTTATGAATGTTCACGCCGGCGGCAAACGGCCCCACCTGAACATGACGGGAAACCCGAGTATCTTTTTCTTTGGTGTTGGTATCCCCGGATGAACCGGAACGGCCACAGCCAAGCAGCAGACCGGCAGCAAGGATAATCGCGGCAAAACAAATAATCCATCGTTCAATATTCATGCCATCTCCCCCCTTTATTTAAGTAGTGCCAAGTCCGGTCGCCTCAAAACCGGAATAATGAAAAGATAGCAGATCAAATTAACGTTGACAACCTCCGAAGACAAAAAAAAAGACCGGCATTCGCCGGTCTCCAGTCATAAACAATTAAATCAGGCGTCCTATTCCGCCGGAATGGTAACAATGTCACCCTTTTTCATCTTGCCGTCAGAACTGATTTCCGGATTGTACTTCAGCAGTTCTTCCGGTTTAATGCCGTTTTGAGCAGCAAACTGCGCTACCGTGGTATCTTCGGTAACACCGACGTTTTTGACCTTGGCCGTCTGGTTGTCCAGGGAACCGGCCAACGCATCCGTGGCCTTGACCGTGTCGTCCGGAATGGCTTTCAGCAAATCATCGGCACTGGAAACCGCATCCTTGCCGCCTTCCGGCGCCTTGGCCGCATCTTTAACCGCGGCATCACCGGTATCTTCAATATCGGATTCAGGCGCGGAAGTCACATTTTTGTCCGCTTCTTTGACCGCTTTGTCGACAACGGCCTTTCCTTTCCCGGCCGGAATAGTCAATTTCTTGCCGATTTGCAAAACATCCGTGGTCTTCATATTGTTGGCCTCGGCCAGCTCGGCGGAAGTAACATGGTATTTCCGGGCAATCTTGCCCCAGAAATCCCCCTTCTTGACCACGTATACGTTGCCGCCCGCACTTCCCATGACCTCTTTTTCCATCCGGTCGGAGGCTACAGCTTTCACCTTTTTATCCGTCTTTGGCTCCGCTTTTTTCGCCGCGGCAACTACCGTCTTTTTCCGGTCGGAAACTTTCTTGCCGACGGAATGACGCCGCACGGCGGGCATCTTGGCCGGATTGAGCGCACCGGGAGGAAGACGCAGCGTCTGACCAACCTGGAGTTTGTCCTTTTTGGAAAGATTGTTGTAGGCGGCCAAATCGTCGATGCTGACGCCATAGTGTTTGGAAATCCGCCAGAGACTGTCTCCCTTAACCACGGTATAGGTCTTTCCCGCCCCATTCACCGCCGTTGCACTCGGCAGGTATTGAAATTTCGGATATTTGCCGGCCTTCGGCGCCACCGGAGTATTGTTTTTCGGAAGCGTAACCACCGCCGGAGCGGGTTTCAGCGGCGTGATCGTTCCGGTTATCGGCGTAATCGGCGCCGGCGGCGTGGCAACCGACGACGGTGCCGGCGTCACCACCGGCGCCGTGGTTGCTTCCGTCAGCGGCTGCGGCTGATCCACGGGAGCAGGGATATAGGCGCGTTGCTGCAGGACCTGCGGACTCTGGCAACCGCTCAATGTTGTAATAGCCAACAGGGCGGCGGAACCACCGTAAATGAAAAACTTTCCACTTTTCATCGAAACTCTCCGGATTGTTTTATCTGATGCACATTAAATAGCTAAAGACCCATTCAATGAATAT